>CAZYAH010000307.1:0-3105 GCA_964645595.1 uncultured Alicyclobacillaceae bacterium
CACGTGTTCCCGCCGACGGCGGTTCGCCGCGTGGAAGGGGCTGTGCCGGTCGAATATGTGGAGGAAGAGCCAGGGCCGCTCCGCCACCGCCACTTTTGGACGACGAGGCTGACTGCGTCCGGGGATCCGATTTCCGCCCGCCAGTATCTGCTCGGAAACGACGACGTGTTGATTGGCACCTGCGTGGCGACGGACAGCATGGCCGATTTCTACAAGAACGGCGAGTGTGACGAACTGCTGTTTATTCACGAAGGGCGCGGCACACTGCAGTCGATGTTTGGCGAAATCGCCTTTGGGCCGGGCGACTACCTGGTGATTCCGGTCGGCACCATTTACCGCCTTCTGGTGGACGAGCCGGTTCGGTATTTGCTCATCGAGTCGCCGAGCCAGATTGAGGTGCCGCGGCGGTACCGAAACGAATACGGGCAGTTCTTGGAGCACGCCCCGTTCTGTGAGCGGGACCTGCGCCCGCCAACCTACGTCCCGCCCGTGGCCGAGCAGGGGGAATTCCCGATTCGAGTCAAGGCGAGAGGGGCCATCACCACAGTGGTGTTGGCGCATCATCCGTTTGACGTGGTTGGCTGGGACGGCTATGTTTATCCCTACGCGTTCAATGTGGAAGACTTTGAACCGATTACCGGGCGGATCCACCTGCCGCCGCCGGTGCACCAGACGTTTGCAGGGCACAACTTCGTGGTCTGCTCGTTTGTGCCGAGACTGTTCGACTACCACCCGGAAGCCATCCCGGTTCCCTACAATCACAGCAACGTGGACAGCGACGAAGTCCTCTACTACGTCCGCGGCAACTTCATGAGCCGGCGCGGCGTGGAAGTCGGGTCCATCACGCTGCACCCGAGCGGTATCCCGCACGGGCCGCACCCGGGAACGGTGGAAGCGAGCCTGGGCAAGGACCGGACGGAGGAACTGGCTGTGATGGTCGATACCTTCCGGCCCTTGAAGGTGCTGAGGCCTGCCCTGTCCGTGGAAGACCCGAACTACATGTACTCCTGGCTGTAAGCAGTTGTCCGAAGAGGGGATGGGACGTCGCTTCGCGCGGCGCAACCGGCCCCTTTTCGGACGCAAATCGTATTCTGGAGGTGTCCAGGCGACAGATGGAATGGAATCCGGATGAACTTCCCTGGCGGGATTGTTACAAGCTGCTCATCGGCTCCATTGTGCCGCGGCCGATTGCGTTTGTGTCGACCGTAAGCCAAGACGGTATCCGCAATCTGGCCGCGTTCAGTTTCTTTAACGGCGTGTGCCCGAAACCGTTCATTATCTCGTTTGCGCCGATGTTTCGCGGGTCAGACGGCGAGAAGAAGGACACTCTCCGAAATATCGAGGAGACCCGGGAGTTTGTCGTCAACATCGTCAGTGAGGACATGGTCGCGGCCATGAACGAGACCGCTCCGGAATTCCCGCCGGAAGTCGACGAATTTGCCGTTGCGGGTTTCACGCCCGTACCGAGCACAGTGGTGCGACCGCCGCGCGTACAGGAGAGTCCCGTCCAGATGGAGTGCGAGCTCGTCCAAATTCTCCAGTTTGGCGATGGGCCCGGCGCGGGGTGTCTCGTGCTCGGGAAAGTCGTCCGAATCCACGTTCGCGACGATGTGCACGCGGATGGCCGGATCCTTCCCGACGCCCTTCGCGCCGTCGGTCGCATGGCCGGCGACGACTACTGTCGCACGCGAGACCGCTTTTCCATGCCGCGGCCCACGTTGAAGAAGTAGCGTCGCTAGTACCCTCGGCAGTCGAGTGCTCTGGTACAATAGAGATAGGTGGTTTGGAGACGTGAAAGGAGCTGCGACGCGATGGAGCAACACAGCATCTACAAGGAGCGACTGGCTCAACTAAACGGCGTGTTACGCCAGATTCACCTGGACGGCGCCGTAATTACCTCACCGGCGAGCCTCTACTATTTCACCGGGGTCTGGCTGGAGACGGGCGAGCGTGCATCCGCGCTCATGGTCCGCCCCAACAAACCACCCGTTTGGGTAGTGCACGAGATGTTTGCCAACGAGGTCAGGGACGCGGACGTCGAGAAGGTGTTCTGGAAGGACGGGGAAGTCCCGTACCGCCGGATGGCGGAAGCGGTCGGTGTCAACGCTCGGCTGGCGGTGGACGGCAATTGGCCAACGCGTCACCTGCTCAAGTTCATGGCGGTCCGTCCGGACGCGCCAACTCCGGTTGTCGCGGACGCCGTCATCAGCTCGTTGCGCGAGCGGAAAGACGAGTTCGAGCTGCGTAAGTTGGAGAAAGCTTCGCAGATGGCCGACGAAGTGGTCCGTCAAATCGGATTGCTGATCAAACCCGGGAAGACCGAGTTGGAGCTGACCCGCGAGCTGCACCGGCTGTGGCAGGCGGTCGGCTCAGAAGGGTTGTCGTTCGCGCCCATTATCGCGGTCGGGGCGAACGGGGCGGCTCCGCACCATGAACCAGACAATTCGCCCGTGGTTGCAGGGACCACCGTGATTGTGGACACAGGCGGCGTCTATAAACACTACGTCTCGGACATCACACGCACGTTCATCGTCGGGGAGCCGACGGAGGAAATCCGCAAAGTGTACGAGACTGTGCTGGCGGCGCAGCAGGTGGGGATTGAGACGGCCAAACCCGGCGTCCGCCTGGGCGATGTCGACGCAGCGGTGCGCAAGTACATAGCAGACGCCGGCTACGGAGAGTACTTCACACACCGGACGGGCCACGGCGTCGGTTTGGAAATTCACGAAGAACCGTTTGTGGTCAGCGGGAACGAGGCCGTGTTGCAACCGGGCATGGTCATGAGCATTGAACCTGGGATCTATTTGCCCGGCAAGTTCGGTGTGCGCATTGAAGATCTGGTCGTCATCGAGGAAACTGGCGCGCGGTCGCTGAACAAGGCGCCGAAGACTCTTGAAGAAGTAACCATCCAATTGTGAGCGTGAGCGTGAAGCTCTCGTCTCTCGTGGAGAATTTCGTATGATTGTGGAATTTGCATTGTAAAATCTGCGCCGTGAAAACGAAGACCTCACGTTGTGAAGACACTGCCGTCTCACTGCGTGAGGTCTTCAAGCATCGCGATGGGAACAGCCGCCTCTTCGGACGTGGACTCACGGATTCCCCACG
>CAZYAH010000308.1:0-3096 GCA_964645595.1 uncultured Alicyclobacillaceae bacterium
TATATTGCTACAGAGTATTCGCCAATTCGAACATTGCGTGTGCATATATCTGAATACAACGAAAATAGTCGGTCAGACTCCAACGTTCGTCCGGTTGGTGTGCACAATCTGGTTGACCCGGGAACTGAGGACCAAACGCCACAGCGTTTGGAATGGCGCGGGCATACGTAGCGCCGCCAATGGCGAAGGGAACCGGCTCTTCGCCGACTTCCCGCCGATAGACCTCGCTCAACACTCGTATTACCGGGCTCTCTGGAGGCACGTACAACGGGTCCAGGTTGTGTACAAGCACGACGTTCCATTTGTCCGAAACGTATTCCCTGCACCGCTTCAGCACATCATCGACCTTCAGGTCGACCGGATAGCGGATGTTGAACGTAAAACTGTACACACCATTGGACAGAACCGCGCAGCCGAGATTGCTCGTCAATGGTCCGGTAATGTCGTCGCGGGCGTCCACGCCGAGATTGCGCCCCTCTGTATCCTGATTTGCAATGAAACGCCACATGGAGGCGTTCGACACTGGCTGTCCCGACAACAGCGCTGCCAGCAAGATGATCGCGTTGACGCCTTTGTCCGGAGTGCTTCCGTGGGCGGAAACACCGCGAACAACCAGGTGCACTTCCGAACCGCGCAGTGTCACTTCCGCATCAATCTGCCGTGCGCGCGCGTCGCGCAAAATGCGCTGCTCCCACTCCTGAGCCGCTGTCTCGGAGTGACAGTCGACTACGGCAGCGGCGTAGTCCGGAACCATGTTGTCCCGATGGCCTCCCTGAAAGTGGACGACTTGCGGATTGAGTGATTCTGCATCCGCCTTCACATCAATGCGGATGGTGCACACGCCTTTCTCCGCATGGATCATCGGAAAATCCGCATCGGGAGCAAATCCGCCAATCGGCAAAGGTTCCTGCTCGAAGTAATGGCGCATGCACTCCCAGTCACTCTCTTCGTCCAGACCGAAGATGAGGCGGATCTTGCGGCGCGGCTTGTATCCAAGTTCCTTGAGCGCAATCAGAGCCCACAACGCGCTCATTGCAGGACCTTTATCATCCACAGCTCCCCGGGCGTAGATGTACCCGTCGTGGACCTCAGCGCCAAAGGGAGGATATGTCCAGCCTGTCCCTGCTGGAACCACGTCCAGGTGCGACAGTACGGCGATGTACTCGTCACCGGTACCATACTCCACATGTCCTGCGTACCCGTCCACGTTCCGAACGCTCAACCCGTGACTTCTGGCCAAGTCCAGAACGTGGTTAAGAGCATCCACCGTTTCTTTGCCAAACGGACAGGAGGGCGCAGCTGGGCCTTTCACACTGGGGATTCGCAGAAGTTCTTGCAAGCTGCGCACAATTTCATCCTGGTGTTGTTCAATGTAAGATTGAAACATGCGGAAACCTCCATGAACGACGACTCTCGGCGAGCTCTTCTCACGTGGATTGACGTTCGACGATGTTATGCAACAAGATCACCGAGTAGCTCTCCACAGGTTCGTCGTTCAGCAACTTGGTCAGCAATCGCATGGAAACGGCCCCAAAGTCGTACATCGGCTGAGCGATGACCGTCAACTCAGGGCGCACCATCGTCGCGAGCCGAGTATTGTCAAACGCAATGACCTTCACGTCGTTGGGCACCGACAGTCCGGCATCCAGAGCAGCGTGGATTGACGCCAGCCCCAACTCGTCTGTAGCCGCGACAATGCCGTCGATCCGGTGTTCCTTGAGGAACGATGTCACGACAGGCAGTGCGGATTCGTACCGTCCATCGCGGGTATCAATCCGGACAAACTCCTCAAATCCTGTGCAAGAGGCCAGCCCGACACCCCGCCTATCCGCCAGAATCGACCACCCTTCGGGGGTTGTTACATACGCAATTCTCTTGCAGCCCTTATTCAGCAGGTAGGCCCCGGCGTCCTGGCCCGCCCGCTTATTGTCAATGTTCACCGACGGGATGCGCCATTCTGGGTCTTCCGTGGCACACAACACGACCGGAATCTGGGCTTGTTCGAATGCGTCCACGTGCTCCTTGCGGAGGCGGTGGGTCATGTAAATCAAGCCGTCAACCTGTTTTTCCCACATCGTACCCACCAGGTCGACTTCGCGCGACAGTTGATTGTCCGAATTGGTCAGGATAATGTGGTAGTCGTACATGGTCGCGATATCTTCGATTCCGCGGACAACTTCGGCGACGAACGCAGCCGATACGTCTGGCACAATCACGCCGATGGTGCGTGTTTTCTTGCTGGCCAATCCGCGGGCGACTGCATTCGGTCTATATCCTAAACGCTCAATCGCGTCGAGCACACGTCTCTTTGTCTCATCTTTCACTACGGCAGTACCGTTTAAAACACGTGACACCGTGGCCATGGAAACTTTTGCTTCCCGAGCCACGTCGTAAATTGTCACTGTCATGACCAGCACCCCCTTCGCGGATGTTTCTATTATCATATCACGTTTATGCGTAGACACACGCACAAAATCGTTGAATCCTTTCGATCCGCTGGAGCACAAGCCGCCCGATGAACCTGAAAAAACAAAAAGACGGTCAGTGCCGTCTTGTATGGTGCGGGTGAAGGGACTCGAACCCCCACGGTTGCCCGCCAGAACCTAAATCTGGTGCGTCTGCCAATTCCGCCACACCCGCATACTCTCGATGAAACAGACATGTTTTAGTATAACACACTGACAACCTTCGTGCACAACCTGCTTTCGTGTGCAACCAATGATACCTTGAGAGCCCAATGCTTAGTGCACTGGGCTCTTGCTCACATGCCTGGCGGCGACCTACTTTCCCAGGGGCTCCCGCCCCAAGTATCATCGGCGCTGGAGGGCTTAACGGTCGTGTTCGGGATGGGTACGCGTGTTTCCCCTCCGCCATTACCACCAGACCCGGTTGCGTGTTTCCGCTTCACTTCTGCGCTAAAGCGAGCCGTTCCGCGGAAACCCGCAACCTCCTTTATGTAGACTCCTTCACGCTACTTTGGCGAAAGGAGTTACTTGGCTGCCTTCAAGGCACTCTGTACCTTGGAAGCGAGATGCGAATGTTTCTCCCACAGACTGCCCTGTGTCTCTCAGGTGAAGTCCTCGACCGATTCGTATC
>CAZYAH010000309.1:0-3090 GCA_964645595.1 uncultured Alicyclobacillaceae bacterium
GCGGAAGCGCGCCAATTGGTTCGCCACGGACATTTCACGGTGAATGGACGCAAGGTGGACATTCCGTCGTACCTCACCAAAGTCGGGGACGTCATCGCTATCCGCGAGAAGAGCCAGCAGCTTGATCGGATCAAAACCCTGCTCGAAAACGCGGAATCGCGTTCCATCCCTCCTTGGCTCGAACTGGACCTGGCGGCGAAGAGCGGCAAGATTGTTCGTCTGCCTGCGCGTGAGGAAATTGACACGCCAGTCGCCGAACAGATGATTGTTGAACATTACTCGCGGTAATCCGGTCCGCATCCAGGGAAGGGTTGCATGCCGGTCCAACAGCGGTCGACCGTTGCACGAGACGGTACGGTTCCTGAATTGGAAGTCTCGCAAACGGTTCGGGCCTGCGAGAGCGAGGATGGGCCCAGAGCCCTGTAGAGCGTTCTGGCCCGCTTAGCGAGGAGGGTTACGGATGATCGAAATTGAGAAGCCGAAGATTGAGGTTGTCGAGTCCACGGACAAGTATGGGAAGTTCGTACTGGAACCCCTGGAACGGGGTTACGGGACAACCATCGGAAATTCCCTGCGGCGCATTTTGCTCTCTTCTATTCCGGGCGCTGCCGTGCGCACGGTGAAGATTGAAGGCGTTTTGCACGAGTTCTCGACCATCCCTGGCGTCAAAGAAGACACCACGGAAATCATCCTCAATCTGAAACGGCTCTCGCTGAGAATACACTCCGACGAGGACAAGGTTCTTGTCATCGATGCGGAAGGTAAAGGAACCGTCACGGCTGCCGACATTCGTGCGGACTCCGACGTGGACATTGTGAACCCGGATCTGCACATCGCGACGTTGACGGAGGGGGCGCGGCTGTATGTTGAAATGGTTGCGGGGCGCGGACGCGGCTATGTCCCGGCCGACCGCAACAAGACGCCAGATCAGGAGATTGGGGTTATTCCGATTGACTCCATTTACTCTCCCATCACCCGCGTCAACTTCTCTGTTGAGAACACGCGTGTCGGTCAAGTAACGGACTACGACAAACTCACCCTCGAAGTATGGACTGACGGCAGTATTGCACCTGAGGAAGCGGTGAGTCTCGGCGCGAAAATTCTCACGGAGCACCTGTTCCTGTTTGTCGGGTTGACCGAGCAGGGGAAAGATGCGGACATCATGGTCGAGAAGGAAGACACGGCCCTCGACAAGACGCTCGATGTGCCGATTGAGGAACTCGACTTGTCCGTCCGCTCGTACAACTGTTTGAAGCGCGCAGGAATTAACACAGTTGGAGAACTGTGCAGCAAGACGGAAGAAGAGATGATGAAAGTCCGCAACCTCGGACGGAAGTCGCTCGAAGAAGTCGTCGAGAAGTTGAGCGCGCTTGGGTTGTCCTTACGGCAAGAGGACTAGTCCCGGACGACCTACTTTCCAACACAACTGCAGGGGAGGGAGACCAACGTGCCGTATCGTAAACTCGGACGTACAACCAGCGCTCGCAAAGCGCTGTTCCGCAGCCTCGTGACAGACCTGTTCCTCTATGAACGAATTCAAACCACCGAGGCGAAAGCGAAGGAACTCCGCAAGATTGCGGACAAGCTGATTACCTTGGCAAAGCGCGGAGATCTTCACGCACGCCGTCAAGTGGCTGCTTTCGTGCGCGCGGAAGCGGTCAGCGACGAGTCCAACCAGGACGTAGTGCAGAAGTTGTTCTCTGAAATCGCTCCGCGCTTCAAGGACCGCAACGGCGGTTACACGCGCACCATCAAATTAGGACCGCGTCGTGGTGACGCAGCGCCAATGGTCATTATCGAGTTGGTGTAATGCAGTTCGCCGCGTGTCGGAAGTCCCGAACGCCAGGTGAAAGGCATGACCAAGATCAAACTGACGATTGCGTACGACGGAACCGACTTCCACGGGTTTGCACGGCAAAAGGGATTGCGAACTGTTCAGGGCGTTCTTGAGGACGCTCTGGGTCGGATCCTTGGCCGGCCCGTGGAAGTATTCGGGTCTGGCCGAACGGACGCAGGTGTACACGCTCGCGCTCAGGTGGTTCACTGGACGCAGGAGAAGGGGCCACCGGCCGAGCGGTACCCGTACGTGTTGCGGCGCGTGCTGCCGTCGGACATCATCCCCATTGAGGCGACTGAAGTACCCGACGACTTCCACGCGCGCTTTTCCGTTTTACGCAAAACCTATCGTTACACCATCCAGCGCGCACCTGTTGAGGACGTCTACACGTACCGCTACGCGTGGCATCAGCCACTGCCGCTGCGGCTCGATATCATGCAGGAGGCCGCACAGTGTCTGGTGGGAGAACACGACTTCACCAGCTTTTGCGCGGCGGCAACGCCTGTCGAGGACAAGCGCAGGACGATTTACGACATCACGCTGCAAGAACGAGACACGTACCTCGACGTGTATTGCACTGGTAACGGATTTTTGCAATACATGGTGCGGATTATTGTCGGAACATTGGTGGATCTTGGCCAGGGGCGGCTGAAGCGTTCTGTCGAGGAAATCCTGGCGGCGAAAGACCGGACCCTGGCAGGACGTACTGCGCCAGCCAAGGGATTGACGCTGTGGAACGTGGAATACCCACCGACTGCGGCTCTTGACCCAAATCCAAGGCTGTAATACAATATTCGCTAGTGTTTTCTCACTGCCCCGTTACAACAGTGAAGGAACACGTGATCTCAGGAGGGACTCCCATGCGAACGACGTACATGGCTAAGCCAAACGCCGTGGAACGCAAGTGGTATGTGATTGACGCGACAGGCAAGCGCGTTGGACGTCTTGCTAGCGAGATCGCATCCATTCTTCGCGGAAAGCATAAGCCGGAGTTCACGCCGCACGTCGACACGGGCGACTTTGTCATCGTCGTCAACGCCGACAAGGTTGTGTTCTCTGGGCAGAAGCTATACAAGAAGATCTATCGTCGCCACTCCGGTTATCCGGGCGGCTTGAAAGAGATTCGCGCCGTTGATTTGCTGAAAACACATCCGGAACGCGTATTGTACCTTGCGGTTAAAGGAATGTTGCCGCACAACACGCTCGGCCGCAAACAACTGACCAAACTGAAGGTGTACGCGGGACCGAACCAC
>CAZYAH010000310.1:0-3070 GCA_964645595.1 uncultured Alicyclobacillaceae bacterium
AGGTTGACGTGCACGGACTGGACAGCGTCCAACCGACCGACCACTTTTTCAATCCGCAGAGCGCAGGCTGCACAGGTCATCCCTTCAATCTGCAGATCTACTTCTCGCGTCGGCACGGTGTAGCCGGTTTTTTCGATCCGCTCCACGACGTCCTTCCAGGTGGTTGGCTCGGCAATCACGACGCGCGCACGTTCCGAGGCAAGGTTGACGGCCACATCCTTCACACCCGGTAACTTCGCCACGTTCTTTTCAATTCGCGCGGCACAGGCCGCACAGGTCATGCCTTCTACAGGCAGACTAAGTTCCCTGACTTCGGTTGCTTCCGGCATTGCTCACACCACCTTGGTGAACCCGTCAGGACTTCGTCACGATTTGGTGAACTGACGGATAACCTCCATCAATTCGTCGATTTTCTTCTCACCCTGAGACTGGTTTGTCAGAGCGTCGGCGACACACCCGCGGGTGTGGGATTCGAGAACCGACAGCCCCACCTGGTGCAGGGCGCTCTTGACGGCAGCGATTTGAATCAGGATGTCGACGCAGTACCTGTCCTCTTCAATCATCTTTTGTATCCCGCGAACCTGCCCTTCAATACGCTTCAGGCGCTTCAACAGGTCGTCTCGCATGGGAGCATAGCTGTGGTGATGATGGTTCTCTGCCAAGTTCATCCCCTCGTCTGTTGAATCGGTATGACTCAACCATACCCCCGTATGGTATTGGTGTCAAGCGCGGTGATCTGGCGAGCATCGGTCAGCAACTAGTGCTGCGGTCCCTCGTAATATGTGGCACTCGCCGTGATACGTTCGCGCGCACCGTAATATGATGGAATACACTTGGAAACGCGGTGATGGAGCTCACCGTTAACCTCCCGGAACCGGGATGATGGCTCCTGTGGATGACAATCGTCTGTCCGCAGGAGCCGTTTTCGTGCAGCAAGTCCACAAAGAACAACAAAAGAGGGCAATCACCAGTGGGCGGTGGTTGCCCGGAATCGGACGAAAAATTATTTCGTGGCGGGAAGCGGATCGAAGACAGCTTCTTCTTGAGGCTTCTTGATTTCCAGGTTCTCATCCCCAGGCATCAGGCGTTTGCCCTTGCTGAGAACGAAGCGCAGCCAGGAACCGGCCATCCAGGACGTGACGAGAGCCAGCATGACGAGAATCGCAAAGAAGTTCTCGTTAATAATGCCAAGCGAGAACGCGACGGTGGAGAGCACAATCCCCGGGCCGCCGCGGGCGTTCATCGCAGCCGCGAAGTTGGCGCTGGTTAGGCCATCCGTTCGGATCAAGCGGCACGTGACATAGACGACCACGCTCTGGACAACGGTGGCAAACAGCAGATACAGGACGAAAAAAACCAGATTGAAATGCTTTGCGAGGTTCAGCTGCAGCCCGACAATGGCGAAGTACAGCGGAATGAAGAAGGAAAATGAAATTTCCCGCACGCTGTTTTCGACGCGTGAAAACAAGTGCTCCGGGAGCGTCAACTTTGTCGCAATGCCAGCCAGCAGAGCCCCGTACATCACGTCGACTTTGAGGTAACCTGCAATGTCGGACAGCGCCAACAGGATGAACAGGAAATACCCGAGAAAGGACGCGCGGAACAGAATGTTTGCCCGTTTTGAGGTCACCCGTCTGAGCACCCACGGCACCACCAGGAGACAGAAGGCGAGAAAGCCAAATGTCACGCCCATACTCTTCAGCAGCACCGCGGCATTGACGCCCTGATGCGATGTGACAATACTGGACGCAACCGCCAGCGCGACCCACAAGATGATGTCGTGGATACCGGCTACACTGACGATGATTTTCGCAAAACGCGAATGCATAATCCCCAGATCTGCGAAGATTTTCGAAATGACGGGAATGGACGTTACTGCGATGGAAATGGCAATCACAATCTTTAAGGCGACAAGGTTTTGGGCCGGACCAAGGAACTGCGAGGGATTGAACAGGTAGGTTGAGAGCCAACCGACCACAAATGGAATAAAGGTTGACCCCATAATGATGGCAAAGCCAATTTTTCCGTCGGCCTTGTCAAACCGGGGTTGAAACTTCATCCCTGCGTTGAACATGAGCAGGATCATTCCGAGTTGGTAGATGAGCCCAAACAATTTCCCCTCTTCCGGGAAGCCCAGGAACAGCTCGTGAAAGGCGTTCGGAAAGAAGTACCCCAACACCGTGGGCCCAAGCAATAACCCGCCAGCTACCTCCCCAATTACTCGCGGGATGGCTAGTCGTTCCGCGATGTACCCCAGTACATTCGCTGCGACAAGCAGTGACACCAGCCCAAAGAGAAAGCGGGCCAGGTCCAGACCGCTGAGACTGAACAACGTTCACTCCTCCTTTACTATGTTTGTGCCGAGCTTTGCGAAGAGGTTGGCAGTGCCAAGACCGTGTTGTACGTTATTCTTGGACAGGGCTTTCACCGCAGGGCACGTGTCTTTGACACGCCGGAAATTGGCGCTTGTCTTGGGTTTTATTGCGCCAACTGGCGAGGGGAGACGCCGTCCGGAGGATTTGGTTCTCTCCGGGGAGATTTCTGCGAATGATCTGAGGTTTGAGAGGAGAGAGGGATGTGGCCAATCCAGGTGCGATTGCGGTTCGTCCGCCACTTGGGGAAGCGGATTTCAATTGGTTAGCAGAGTTGTGGCGCGCTGAATGGGGTGGCGAGGTCATGGTCTCCAAGGGACGCGTGTATCACGTCGCCGAAGTGGATGCCCTGATTGCGTGGGACAACGATGAGCGGGTTGGTGCGGCGACCTATTGGATGGGAGATACGGACTGTGAATTGCTTAGCATCAACGCGGTGGTAAGCGGAAGGGGCGTGGGCACTGCCCTGTTGGCCGCATTGGAGGAACAGGTGCGCCAGGCAGGCCGGAGCCGGGTTTGGCTGATTACGTCAAACGACAACCTCGATGCACTTAAATTCTATCAGCGGCGGGGTTACCGAATTGTCGCTGTGTATCCGGGCGCCATCGACGAAGCGCGCGAGAAGAAGCCGTCCATACCGGAAATCGGTTACTACGGGATTCCAATCCACGACGAACTGGAGCTCGCAAAAGATCTTT
>CAZYAH010000311.1:0-3061 GCA_964645595.1 uncultured Alicyclobacillaceae bacterium
GGCGCAGGGTTCGGCAAGCACCTCCAAGGTGATTTTCGCATTTCGCCCTGTATGGGTTCACACCAACTCCCACTCTCTGAGACAGGGGGTGGAAATGCTACTCGTCCTTATCTTCGGTTTTGTGGCATAATTGCGTTCTTGGCTTGGATTACGTGCAACAAGTTTAGCAAAAAGCAGCGCCATCCTCAAGAGGTGCCAGGCCAAGCCCGCGCCTGCCGGGCGCAGAGCCAGAAAATCGTCAGTGAACGTTCAGAAACAACCCCTACATATTCAATGCGCAAAGACGTACTATTGTCCTTAGTGGCCTCTTGGCCCGGGGTGTCTGAATCTGAAAACCACGAGGTGACACACAGCACATGACCAAGGCAAGATGGCGAAAGTTGTTACTGCGGATTGGCTTATCGATGGTCGCGGCGATTGCCTTGTTTGTCGTCGTGTTTGTGGCGGTCGTTGAGCTGACACCGTTTGACGCATCGAAACTGACGCGCACAAGTGAACCGAGCGTGGTGTATGCCCGCGACGGCTCCGTATATATGACGATTGCCAGTTCCGGCGCACACGACTTGACGTACAACCAAATTCCCAAAAAGCTGCGCGACGCGGTGGTGGCCGTCGAGGACCACAACTTCTGGGACAGTTCCAGCGTCGACATCAAGGGGCTGTTGCGCGCGGCGTTCGTCGACCTGTGGACGCGCAGCTACACCCAGGGCGGCAGCACCATCCAGATGCAGCTGGCGAAAATCGTTTACCTGAACGACAAGAAGACCATTGCCCGCAAGCTGCAGCAGATTATTCTCGGCGTGCAGATTGACCGGTATTTCACGAAAAAGGAAATTCTCGCGATGTACCTGAACCGGGTGTTTCTCGGAGAAAACTGCGTAGGCGTGCAAGAAGCCGCGTGGCGGTACTTCGGGATTGACCTGAAGTCGCACCCCGAGCAGCTGACGCTCGAGCAGGCTGCGCTGCTCGCCGGGTTGCCGCAAGCTCCTTCCGCGTACGATCCGCTCCAGCACCCGGAAGCGGCGCTCAAACGGCGCAACGAAGTGCTCGAGCAAATGGCGAAATACGGATACATCACGGAAGAGCAGGCGAAGGAAGCGGAGAAAAAACCGCTTTCGCCGAGCGGCAAGCTGGTTTACCACAAATTCCCTGGCGACGCGTGGGACAATCATCCTCTGTTCACCAACTTCCTGTTTGACTACGCGTCCAAGGCAGGCATTGAACCGGAAGAGTTGTTGCAAGGCGGGCTGAAAATCTACACCACGGTCGACCCCAAAGTGCAGTCGGCGATTGACCAGGTGTTCTGGAGCACCAACTACAACTACGACTTCCCGGGGCCGACGTCCGGAACGGTGGTGCAGGGCGCCGCGCTGTTCGTGGATCCGAAGACCGGCGGTATCTTGGGCGGAGCGGGATCGCGCAAAGAAGGATGGGTGCCGTTCGGCCTCGACCGCATCTATTCCTTGCAGCAGCCGGGTTCCTCCATCAAGCCGGTGCTCGAGTACGGAGCCGCCCTCGAGAGCGGACAGTGGGGGCCGGATTCCATTTTGGACAACCACGAACAGGACTTCGGCGGCTACCGGCCGCGGAACGACGACCCATATGCGCCGTCCAGAATGACGATGCGGGACGCGCTGGCGACTTCGCAGAACGTCGCGGCGGTCTGGTTGCTGAAGCAAATCGGCATTGACAAAGGGGTCGAATTTGCGGAACGGCTCGGCATTCCGCTCTCCGAGAAAGACAAGCAAAACCTCGGGATTGCTGTCGGCGGATTGGAGCACGGCGTCAACACCATGCAGATGGCAAAGGCGTACGCTGCATTCGCCAACAACGGCGTGCAGAACGACGTCTACCTGATCAAGAAAATCGTCAACCCGTCGGGCGACACCATCTACGAATTCAATCCTGGCGCCAAGCGCGTGATGTCGGAGCGGACTGCCGCCATCATGACGCAACTGCTGGAGGGCGTGGTCCAGCGCGGCACGGGAATTGCGGCACAGGTGCCCGGCTGGGGCGTCGCCGGAAAGACGGGGACGGTACAGTACGACCCTGAGTTGCGCGGAGAGCACTTGCACTGGATCCGGACGGCATGGTTTGACGGCTACACGCCGACGATGGTGGGTTCCATCTACATCGGTTACGACCAGCCGAGTCCGGAGCACCACATGATTGACCAACCGCACTTCCCGTCCTGGAATGCGGCGAAGATCTTCGGCGACATCGTCAAGCTGGCGACTGCCGGAGAGCCTCCGCAGCAGTTTGCCTACGGCGGTACGGTCGACAACCAGCAGCAGCCGCCCGTCCAGAACCTGAAGGCGGCCTGGGACGCAAATCTGAACGCCGTTCAACTGACATGGGATTCGCCGCTTCAGGGTAAAGTCAACTTTGTCGTGAAGAGATCCGGGCCCATCCCGTCAGGAGCGGGAGCGCATGGTGGGGCTGGATCCAAACAGAACAGGGATTTTGTGGTTCTCGGCCAGACAGATCAGACGACGTTTGAAGACCCGGACGTCCAGCCCGGCATGTCGTACACCTATCTGGTGCAGGCCATCGACTCTACCACGGGACAGGCGTTGACGCCCGCGTTGACCATCACCGTAGCGGTTCAGTCGTCGGCGCCGCCGAGCGACGGCAATAACGGCCAGAACCAGGCGCCGGGAAGCGGATTGAACAATGACACAGGGAATTCCGGAGACGGAACGCAGAACGGCGTACCAGGTACCCAACCGCCGCCGAGCAACAGCACTTCCAACCAGACGGGCGGAGGCGGACTCGGGAACGCCGTCGGCAACCTCCTCGGGAATTCGACTGGAAACGCGTCCGGAGGCGGCCAATAAGGCGCTTAGGCTCAGCAAAAAGGGGTTGTCCCGACAGTGCACGCGGCACTGTCAGGGCAACCCCTTCCCATTGGCAATGGCAGGCGGCCCTCCGGCGTTTTGCGTCCGGACTGGCCTTTGTTAGAGTTGAAAGTCCTGGATCAGGCGCCAAGCCTTTTCTAATTGTTGACGTTTTTCTTCGTCCGCGAGAATGTAAGATTCGAGAAACGCTTTGGAGCGGGGAT
>CAZYAH010000312.1:0-3018 GCA_964645595.1 uncultured Alicyclobacillaceae bacterium
TATTGACGAACAATGGTCACGATACCTTGCTCTGGGCGAAGCGCGATTCCGTGTGCGACGAGATCAACTCTGCCCACACCAATCGCAAGTATTTGCCAGAGGCGCAACTTCCGGCGCGACTTCGTGCGACGACCAGTCTGGCTGACGCGTTGGCGGGCTGTGATCTGGTCATTTACGCCGTCCCGTCCGGGGCGATGGCGGAAGTCGTCGCTGCGAGCAAAAGTTTCATTGGTTCGACTGCGCTGATTGCACATGCCGTCAAGGGTTTCGATCTCGATTCTCGAGAGCGCATGAGCCAACTCATCACCCGCCAACTTCCAGACGTCGAGCCGCGGCTGGCGGTGATCTCTGGCCCCAGTCACGCGGAAGAGGTCATTGCCGAGATGCCGACCACAATTGTCGTCGCGGCGTATGAAAGAAAGACCGCGGAAACTGTGCAGGATGCACTGATGAACTCGTATTTTCGAGTGTACACCAATCCGGACGTCGTCGGGGCTGAACTCGGAGGGTGTCTGAAAAACATCATCGCACTCGGTGTCGGTATGGCGGATGGACTCGGCTTTGGCGACAACGCCAAGGCGGCGCTCATGACCAGAGGTCTGGCGGAAATCACGCGCCTTGGCATGCAACTCGGCGCTTCTCCGCTGACGTTTGCCGGATTGTCCGGCATTGGCGACCTCATTGTAACCTGTACGAGTCGGCACAGCCGAAACTTTCGCGCGGGGCGCCTGATTGGACAAGGGCTGACACTGGAAGAGGCGCTGGAGAAGATCGGCATGGTTGTGGAAGGCGTCCGGGCCACTCAGGCTGCCCTCTCCATCGCACAGGAGCGAGGCGTCGAAATGCCCATCACCAGAGCGCTGTACGAAGTGCTGTTTCACGGCAAGCAGCCCCTTGACGCCGTCGAGGAACTCATGGGACGGGAGCGAGGACATGAAATGGAGGAAGTGGCCCGCGAAATCGTTCCTCCGTCCTGGTCCTGATGGACAAGCAGTACACAGAAACCTGGGACAGGCTGGTGCATCGAACGCCCATTTGATACACTATAGCCAGTTCTCGCTTTCGTACGAGTGTCGAAGGAATACATACCATTTCACACCCATGCTACAGGAGGATGCGCAATGAGCCACGTACCAGCGGAACTGAAATATTCGAAAGAACACGAATGGGTCAAAGTGGAAGGCAATCAGGTGCGCATTGGCATTACGCACTTTGCGCAGGACGAACTTGGAGACATTGTGTTTGTCGAACTGCCCGAGGTCGGTGCAGAAGTCAAGGCGAACGAAACCTTCGGCACGGTGGAATCCGTCAAGACGGTCTCGGATCTGTTTGCGCCGGTGTCCGGCAAGGTCGTCGCCGTGAACGAATCCCTCGCGGATGCTCCGGAAACCGTCAACTCCAGCCCGTACGGCGACGGTTGGATGATTGTCGTGGAAATGGCAAACCCGGATGAATTGAACGACCTCCTGGATGCTGCCGCCTACGAAAAACACATCTCCGAATAAGACCAGTTCGCCGTCGGCCGAAAGAGCCGGCTAAATATCGCGCATGCACGCTAAACAGCCCAAGCCTTGGGCTGTTTTTTTGCGTTCATTGGCCGCTCCAAAATGTGCCGGAATTCGTTCTATGGAACTAGCTCGGACAATATACATAGGGAGTGTCAAACACGGAGGCACCTCCTTGGCATACCTGACGGGTGAACGCATATACATCTACTGTCCTACTTTTCTGGACAGAGTCGGAAGTTTTTGAGTGGCTCGGGGAGGATGCACGGGTGCTGCAATCTACGCCGGTCATACGAGGGCCTGGTACCGGTGTGCATAAGACTCATGCGGTGATTTCCTACCTCATGCCACACGAACCGGACACCGTAAGGCCTGCAAAGCGAGGGGGAGGAAAGCGTGGAAAAGTTCGACGTATTCAAGGACATTGCTGAGCGAACCGGGGGCGACATCTATCTCGGTGTAGTCGGCCCCGTGCGCACTGGCAAGTCCACGTTCATCAAAAAATTCATGGAACTCATCGTTCTGCCAAACATCAAGGAAGAAGCGGACCGGGTTCGGGCGACGGACGAATTGCCGCAGAGCGCAGCCGGTCGGACCATCATGACCACAGAACCCAAATTCATTCCCAACCAGGCTGTCGAAATCTCCGTCGCTGAGGGACTCGACGTCAACGTTCGCGTGGTGGACTGCGTGGGTTATGCCGTCGAAGGCGCACGCGGATATGAAGACGAGAATGGACCGAGGATGGTCACCACACCGTGGTTTGATGATCCAATCCCGTTCCAGGAAGCAGCGGAAATCGGAACGCGCAAGGTGATTGCAGACCACTCGACCATCGGCATTGTCGTCACGACCGACGGCAGTATCGCCGAAATTCCCCGCGCTGGCTATGTCGAGGCGGAGGAGCGCGTCGTATCGGAACTGAAAGACCTCGGAAAACCGTTTGTCATCATTGTCAACTCGGTACACCCGGAACAGGAACGAGCCCAACAACTGCGGGCCGAGCTGTCCGAAAAATACGATGTACCCGTCATCTGCCTCTCTTGCGCGACAATTTCGGTACATGAGATTCACTCGGTGCTCCGAGAGGCACTGTACGAGTTCCCTGTCAAAGAGGTCAATGTCAATTTGCCGAACTGGGTCATGGTGTTGGATGAAGATCATTGGCTCCGCCAACAGTTCCAGGACTGTGTCCAGGAGACGATTCAGGACATCCGCCGCATTCGCGACATCGACCGCGTAGTCGCCAATTTCTCGACGTACGACTTTATCTCGTACGCAGGACTGTCGCACATGGATATGGGGCACGGCATCGCGGTCATTGACCTGTCAGCGCCCGACGAGTTGTACGATCGCGTTCTGACTGAAGTCGTCGGCGTTCAGATCAAGGGCCGGGACCAGCTATTGCGGATGATGAAAGACTTCGTTCACGCGAAGCGCGAGTACGACAAAGTGGCCGAGGCGCTCAAGATGGTGAAGATGACCGGCTATGGAATTGCGCCGCCTGCGCTGG
>CAZYAH010000313.1:0-3016 GCA_964645595.1 uncultured Alicyclobacillaceae bacterium
CACCCAGCCAAGGCACGGTGGGCAGCCCGAGCCAATGCAGCAGTGCGTTGATCTGCCCGTACGAATCGTTCAGCAGCCCCTTCCAGGTGAGCATGGTGATGACGGTTGGCACTGCCCAGGGGATAATTAATATAGCCCGATAAAACGCCGATTCTCGCATATTCCGGTTGTTCAGGAGAACCGCTAGAAACAGACCGACGATGTAGCTCAAACCAGTTGCGCACAGGGCGTACACAATGGTCCATATCAAAGTTGGAATGAACAGGTCAGAGACCGGATCGAGCGGATTATTTGGATTTAACAGCTCGGCAAAGTTCTTAAGCCCCACAAATTGATAGGATAGAAAGTGCATTTGATTAAAGTTCGTGAAGGAAATGTAGATTGTGTAAAGCATGGGGCCAATGCTCAGCACGGAAATCCCAATCAATGCGGGAGACAGAAATGCGTAAGCAGACCACTGAGTTTTCTGACGCCGCTTCTTCAGCGCGGCAGTCTCACGCACAACTTGGGTGGACATACCGGTACACCTGCCTTATCCCTGAATATCTGCTCCGCCTGTGAACGGGCAGAGCGGAATTCCGCGAAATGAAAGAGGAAGCTGACAAAAGCGCGCCAGCCTCCTCCTTCCTCCCACCGGCAGATCAGGAGCCCTGAGTGAGGATCCCCTTCTGCACATTGTTCACAAAGTCCTTGGCACCTTGTTCCGGAGTAACCTTGCCCGAGATGATGTTTTTCAGCACGGACATGGCGTTCCAGACGGCCTGCATTTGCGGGATGTTCGGCATCGGAACGGCGTTGGCCACCGCGTCCGAAAACGCCTTGAACGCCGGATCGCTCTGGACGTCAGACGACTGCTGCACCGACGTCAGTGCCGGGATCTGCTGCGAGTCCTTGAAGTAGGTGAGTTGGGCATCCTTGTTCGTCAGTGCTTGCAACAGGCTCCAGTCTGCGTCCTGAGTCTGGCTCTTGGAGCTGACAAAGCCCGTGATCACTCCGAGGAACGGAGTGGCTGACTTGCCGTTGGGCAGCGTCGGCCACGGCGTGATGCCGTAGTCAATCTTCGCCTTCTTGATGTCGCCCGTGTCCCACGGACCGCTCACGTACATGCCGATTTGACCAGAGGTGAACTTCGCCTTGGCAATACTTCCGTCCGCACTCGGCGACATCCAGTGGTACTTGTTGTCCATGTCGTACATCAGGTGGTAGGCCTGAATCGCCCCGTCGTTCGCCAGCCCGATGTCGTTGGGATCCAGCGTGCCGTTGTTGTTCTTGAACACATAGCCGCCAAATCCACCAATAAGTGCGTAGTTGAAATACAGATTCGCTTGATCATACATGAAGCCGTGTTCGTTCGCGTCCTTCATGAACTCGTCCCACGTCTTGGGCGGATTCGGAATCAGCTTCTTGTTGTAGTAGATGGCTGCCGCCTGCACGCTGACAGGTATGGAGTAGATTTTTCCGTTTACCGTCACGGCGTCGAGGACGTTTTGCGTGTACTGCGACTTGTCAATCACGTTGTCCGGCACCGGAGCAATCAATCCCTGCTGCGCGAACAGGCCGTTGTTGTCATGCGGCATGCCGAACACGATGTCCGGACCTTTTCCCGTGCGGGCCGCCGTCGCGAAAAACTGGAAGCCTTTCGCGTTTTGGCTCTGATCCACGACGTTTACCGTGTCGCCGTGTTGTTTGGCCCATTCTTCGGCAATTTTCTTGACGTCCTGCAGCTGCGGGCCCCCTGCCCACGACCAGACCGTGATGGTCTGCCCTTTCGGCAATTCCTTTTGCCCGCTGGTGGACGTTACATTGGAAGTGTTATTGTCCGAACTGCCGCTTCCACACCCGGCTACCAGACCAGCCGCCAGTGTAAGCGCTGTCATGCCGGTCGCCACAAATCTCTTGTGCTTCATTCAACATTCTCCCCCTCTGGTCACTCTTGAATCTCCTGGGATGACACAGCTTGCAGTTTGTGCAAACGTTTGTACTCATTATATTCTGGCTTATTCGTTGTATCAATAGATTTGTCAAAGTGGCGAGGAAAAAGTTTTGCCATCTTTGACACCTTGCTAAATTGCCATATTACGTGCAATTTTAGCTTGTTTCGGCTGTTGTGGGAATAGGGCGCAGACGCGGTTGAAGCTTACACCACACGCATCCACACGGGGTGTGCAGCCTTGTTGCTCTTGCAATCGTTTGCACAAAAGACCAAAAGAAGAGGATCTAGGCCCGCTTGTGTCCCCCCGCGTGCGTGTTGACTTGGAACAACTCTACCCCGGCAGGTCCAGCAACGCGCACAGTGTTCCCCCTCGCCTTCGCATAATCGCTTTGCAAGACCTCGCCGACGTGGAGCACCGGCTGCAGGCAACAGTCCACCTGGCGGCCAAGCTCTGCCCACTCGGCCAGCGTGCGCGACGCAAACAGCGCCTTCATCTCTTCGTACACCGGCTGGCCGTCCGCCGCTTCGCTGAACTGGTGCGGCAGCCACTCCGGCTTTCCGACGACATCGCAAAAACTCCGCCAAAACTTCGGCTCGAGCGCCGCCAGACTGACCGTCCGCCCGTCCTTGGTGTCGTAGAGCTGGTAGCAAACCACCTTCCCGTTCAATTCCTCAATGCCGTAATGGAAACCAAACGCTTGCTGGACCAAGGTGTGGTGGGTCAGCAATCCCATCATCGCGTCCGTCATGGCGACGTCGAGGTACGCCCCTTCCCCAGTGCGGGACCGCCTTATCAACGCGGCCAAAATGGCCTCGGAAGCGACAATTCCCCCGACCATGTCCGCGAGCTGAATGGTTGGCACAATTGGTCGCCCGCCTCCGTCCCGGAGCTGGTCCAGCACGCCACTGACCGCCATGTAATTCAAATCGTGGCCGGCAGCGTAGGCCAATGGCCCCGTCTGCCCGTACCCAGTCAACGAGCAGTAGACAATCCCCGGATTTGTGCTTCGGACGGCGTCGTAGTCAAGCCCGAGCTTCCGCATGACGCCGGGCCGAAATCCTTCAATGAGGACGTCCGCCTCC
>CAZYAH010000314.1:0-2981 GCA_964645595.1 uncultured Alicyclobacillaceae bacterium
TTCAGTCCGTCCACGTCAATCTGGCCATCTTCGCGAAACGGAGTGGCCATTGCGGTCACGAGCCGCCCAAAATCCATCTTCATCCCTCACCTTTCCTGTGGTCGCTGCGCCTTGTCAAGGCCAAACGTGCGATGCAGCGCCTGTACCGCGGTCTCCATGTGCTCTCGCCGGACCAGACACCAGATGGTGGTATGCGAGTCCGACGTCTGCAGGATCTCGACGCCTTCCTGCACCAAAGCCCCGACAATCCTCGCCATGATTCCGGGAATCCCGGCGATGCCCGCGCCGACCACCGCGACCTTCGCGCAATTGGGCACCATATGCGGCTTCAGGCCGAGCAATTCCAGAGTGTCCACCGCCCGGCGCGCGTCCTGGTCGGCAACAGTGTAAGCAATCTTTTCCGGAGACACGGAGATGATGTCGACGCTGATTTCGCGGTCCGCCATTGCCTGGAAGACGTCGTACGGATTGACTCCCGTCGCGTCGAGGACAATCTGGGTGATGTTTGTCGACTGCGCAATTCCGGTCACGTACCGGTCCGTCACCGCGTGCGCCTCGAGTACACTGGAATGGCTCGTGATGAGCGTCCCCTCATCCTTGGACTCGGTTCTGCGCACGCGAATCGGGATATTTTTCTGCATGGCAATCTCCACAGCGCGCGGGTGAATTACCTTTGCCCCAGAGTAGGCGAAATTGCAGACCTCGGTGTAAGTGACGTGGTCGAGGCGCTGAGCGTCGGCCACAATCCTCGGGTCCGCCGTCATCACGCCTTCGACGTCGGTAAAAATGTCGACGTAGCGGGCGTTCAGCGCGACCCCGAGGGCGGTGGCGGTGGTGTCGCTGCCGCCTCTTCCCAGCGTCGTAATGTCGCCCTCCGCCGTGACTCCCTGGAACCCGGTGACGACGACGATATTCCCCGCGTTCAGACCGTCGAGAATGCGCTGCGGCCGGATCCGCAGGATTCGGGCGTTGCCGAAGTTGTTGTCGGTTTCAATGCCGGCTTGCTGTCCGTTCAACACGAGCACCTGGTGTCCCCGGGAGCGCAGAACGCTGGCGAACACTACAGCCGAGATGTTTTCTCCACACGACATCAGAATGTCCAACTCTCGCTTGGACACAGCGTCCGCATCGTCGATGAGTCCCAGCAGCGTGTCCGTCGCGTACGGATCGCCCCGTCGCCCCATCGCGGACACAACGACGACAACCTGGTAGCCCTCGGCCAGCGCGTCCTCGACGTGACTGACGGCTGCAAGGCGCTTCTCCCTGGTCGCCACCGAAGTGCCACCAAACTTTTGGACGAGAATATTCATTCGCTTCCCCTTCCTGTCATCCCTGCGCGTGGCAGCGAAACTGCCTGGTGTGGAACCAGACAGGCCGCCTAGTTCTCTGCATGTTGAATCAAGACTTCCGCGATCTGCACTGCGTTCCAGGCGGCGCCTTTGAGCAGGTTGTCCGCGACCACAAACATCAGCACGCTGTGGTCATCGGCGAGGTCCTGCCGGATTCGGCCCACGTAGGTATCGCCTGTCCCTGCAGCCATTTTCGGATGCGGGAACAGGGCGGCTGCCGGATCATCCACCACAACCACTCCCGGCGCTCCGGTCAAGCGCTCGCGGACCTGATCCGCCGTGACAGGTTGAGAAAAGCGAACGGAGACCGATTCCGAGTGCCCGTAGACCACCGGTACCCGAACCGCTGTCGGACTGACTTTCAAATCGGGGAGACCGAGGATCTTCCGACTCTCGTTGACAAGCTTCATTTCCTCTTTCGTATATCCGTTGTCTAGGAAGACGTCGCACTGCGCGAGCACGTTGTAGGCCATCGGATAGTGAGTTTCCTGGCTGGTGGTCGGGAACAGAGTGACGTCCTGTTCGCCGCGGACTTCCGCGAAGAGGGCGTCAATCGCCTTTTGGCCCATACCGCTCACTGCTTGATACGTCGAGATGGTGACGTGCTCAATGCCGAAGTCCAAAAGCGGCTTGAGGGCTACGACCAACTGGATGGTGGAACAGTTCGGGTTGGCGATGATGCCCTGGTGTTGCAACGCCGCAGCGGCGTTGACTTCAGGCACAACCAACGGGACTTCCGGATCCATGCGGTAGGCGCTGCTGTTGTCGACGACGACGGCACCCTGGCGCACAGCCATCGGCGCGTACACCTGACTTGCCGCAGCGCCGGCGCTGAAGAGGGCAATATCCACGCCGCGGAAGGCGTCTTCCGTCGCGGCTGCAACCTCGTAAGATTGCCCGCGGAACTCAATCGTCTGCCCCGCCGACTTCGGAGAGGCGAGCAGGCGCAGTTCACCCACTGGAAAGTTGCGCCGCTCCAACGTCTGCAACATGGCGCGCCCCACGGCGCCGGTGGCCCCCAAGACTGCCACGGTATATGCGTCTTTGCGTTTCATCGCGAATCCCCTTTGGTAGGCAACCACTGCGCGGTTACGGGCGTTCTTCACGCCACCTCTCAATCAGCAGTGGCTGCAACTGGCGTTTTTCCAGTGCCGCCTCGCACGTTTCCGGAATCAACCGCATGAGCGACACTAACGAGTTCATTTTAACATGTGGCGCATCCTGCCCAAACGGTACGAAGAAGATATTTTTCATATTGATTAATTTGGCAATGTTGTAAAGGTTTAACCCAAGGCCGTCGTTCGTCGAAATCGCGAGAACCACGGGTCTATCATTGCGCATGGTCGACTTGGCCGCCATAAGGACCGGCGAGTCGGTCGCGGCGTTCGCGAGGCGGCTGAGCGTGTTTCCTGTGCAAGGGGCGATGACAAGGCAGTCAAGCCGCTTGGACGGCCCGAGCGGTTCGGCCTCCGGCAACGTGGTTATCGCCGGGTTGCCCGTGACTTGCTCAATCTTCTTGGCCCACTCCCCTGCTTCCCCAAAGCGTGTCGAAACTTGCAGCACTGTGTTTGAGAATATTGGGACTACGTTGACGCCGAGCGCCACGAGTTTTTCAATTTCCGGAAAAACTTC
>CAZYAH010000315.1:0-2969 GCA_964645595.1 uncultured Alicyclobacillaceae bacterium
TGAAGAGTACCGTCTTGCGCCCGTAAAGGGACAGTTCGTCGCGGGCCTTGCGTACCACTTCGCGGATATCGGCCACTCCGGCGGTTACCGCGTTCAACGTTTCAAAATTGGCGTGTGTGGTATTCGCAATCACTTGCGCCAAGGTCGTCTTGCCGGTTCCTGGCGGTCCATAGAAGATGACCGACATTAATCTGTCTGTTTCAATCGCCTTCCTGAGCGCGCTGCCAGGTCCGACGACTGCTGTCTGCCCGACCACTTCAGCCAATGTCCGCGGGCGCATCCGATGCGCCAGCGGGGCGTCCTCCTCCTGTCGCGACTGGTTCGCCAGTTCGAACAGATCCATGGCTCACCGAACCCCGCGCAGTACGTCAGCCACGATTTTTGCCGCCATCTCCACGTCGTCCCTTGAGACGTCGTGGTGCGTGACAAACCGAACCAGATTTCCGCCAAACGAAGTCGCAAGGACGCCTTCCGCCTTCAAGCGGCCCAAAAATTCGGGAACCTCGATGGAACAGCCGCCGATGTCGACAATGACGATGTTCGTCTCAACCAACTCCGGTTGGATGGACACGCCATCGACATTGGCCAACATCTCGGCCAACCGTCGCGCATTTGCATGATCCTCTGCCAGGCGGTCAACCATCTTGGTCAACGCCACAATGCCGGGCGCTGCAATCACTCCTGCCTGGCGCATGCCGCCGCCCATGCGCTTCCGCCACTGGCGGGCCTCTTCGATGAAGTCCCGCGGTCCAACCAGCACCGAGCCGACGGGCGCGCAAAGTCCTTTTGACAAGCAAATTTGCACCGTGTCTGCGCAATCCGCGAACGCCCGCGCCGGAACGTTCGCTGCGACCGCCGCATTGAACAGACGGGCGCCGTCAATATGTACGGGAACGCCAGCTGCACGACCGACCGCGTGGATTTCCTGCATGACCGACACCGGCGTAATGGTTCCTCCGCCGCGGTTGTGCGTGTTTTCTAGCGAGATGAGCGCCGTCCGCGGATGGTGGATGTTTGGCTCACGAATGGCTGCGCGAATTTGCTCCGCCGTCAGAATTCCGCGCTCCCCTTGCACCTGTCGAATCTGCGCGCCGGCAATCGCAGAAACAGCCGCCGCTTCATAGTAAAAAATGTGGGATTCCGCCTCCGCAATGACCTCTTCCCCGCGATTTACGTGCGTGGCTATAGCCACCTGGTTCCCCTGCGTGCCGCTCGTGACAAACAGGCCCGCTTCCTTGCCCAGGATGTCAGCCGCTAATTCCTCCAAACGACGTACGGTTGGGTCTTCTCCGTAAACATCGTCCCCGACTTCTGCTTCCGCCATCGCCTTGCGCATTTCAGCGGTCGGCTTGGTTACCGTATCACTTCGCAGATCAATGACGTTCGCCACTGTGCAATCCCCATTTCCCAGTAATATGGTCGCCTTTATTATACATAAAAAGCGGATCCCACTTGGAATCCGCCCTAATTTCTAATGGTTAGCCCCGCATCTGCCGTGAAACCCACCGTTTTGAACCTGCTCTCGCAGGTGGGTGCCCTGCTCGGCCACTTGCAAGTCCACGAAGGGGAACCAACAGGTTGTTCCGCCCTTGAGGCATTTGCGCATAACCCAGACTCCAGGCTCCCTTTTCTTAGGGTGTTGGCTCAAAACACATTAGGTTTGCACCAACAGCGCAGGGAACGAAGTACCGCTGTTTCGTTGTGGTATTATGTTACCACCGTACAGGCGCTTCTGCAAGTCTCAAACCGTTGGTACTTCTTGAGTGCGCTTCCTGAGCTGCAGATGCAACGTGTCGAGCTGTGCCTCGGTGACCGGCGCCGGGGCGTCGGTCAACAAGTCCGTTCCACTCGACGTCTTCGGGAAGGCGATGCAGTCGCGCAGCGACTTGCCGCCGCCCATAATCATGACCAGCCTGTCAATGCCGAACGCGATGCCTCCGTGGGGAGGTGTGCCGTATTCAAACGCTTCGAGCAGGAAGCCGAACTGCTGATACGCCTGTTCTTTGGTAAACCCGAGCGCCCGGAACATTTTTTCCTGAATGTCCCGCTGGTAAATGCGCATGCTGCCTCCGCCGAGTTCAAACCCGTTGAGGACGAGGTCGTACGCTTGCGCGCGCACCGCTCCCGGATCCGTTTCCAACAGAGGCAGGTCTTCCGGCTTCGGCATGGTAAACGGATGGTGTTCAGCAACGTACCGCCCCTCTTCCTCGTCCCACGACAAGAGCGGGAAGTCGGTGACCCACAGGAACTTGAACTCGCCTTCCGGAATCAGATTCAGTTCCTGTCCCAGCTTGACCCGAAGCGCCCCTAGCGCCTGCAGCACCGTTGCCCGATCCGCTGCCGCAATCAACACCAGGTCGCCCGCCTTCGCACCGACCGCCTCGGCAATCGCTCGCAGTTCCTCTTCGCTGAAGAACTTGGCAATGGACGACTTCCACTCCCCATCCATCACCGCAATGGTCGCCAGACCTTTCAATCCGTAGGTCTGAACAAACTGCGTCAGGCCGTCCACCTGCTTGCGCGAGTACCCTGCGCAACCGGGAGCACAAATCGCCTTGACGACGCCGCCGTTGTCGAGAACTTCGCGGAACACCCGAAACTCCGTATGTTTCACCAACTCGCCGATGTCCACCAGCGGCATGCCGAAGCGCAAATCCGGCTTGTCCGAGCCATAGGTGTCCATGGCCTCGCGGTACGACATGCGCTGGAACGGCGTGGGCACCTCGACGCCGAGCACCTCGCGGAACACTTCCGCCATCATTTCTTCCATCATCGCCTGGAAGGTCTCCAGCGGGATGAACGACTGCTCGATATCCAACTGCGTGAATTCCGGTTGCCGATCCGCTCGCAAGTCTTCGTCGCGGAAGCAGCGCGCAAACTGGAAGTAGCGCTCCAAGCCCGATACCATTAGCAGTTGTTTGAACAACTGCGGCGACTGCGGCAGCGCGTAGAACTCGCCCGGGTGCAGG
>CAZYAH010000316.1:0-2952 GCA_964645595.1 uncultured Alicyclobacillaceae bacterium
CCACCCAGCTGGGCTCGAGTCTGATGGGGGTGCTCTACATCCTCGACGAACCGAGCATCGGCCTGCACCAGCGGGACAACGAGCGGTTGATCCGCACGTTGGAACACATGCGCGACCTCGGCAACACGCTGATTGTCGTGGAACACGACGAAGACACCATGCTGGCAGCGGACTACATTGTCGACATGGGGCCTGGCGCCGGTGTGCACGGAGGGCAGGTGGTCAGCGCGGGGACGCCTGCGGAAGTCATGGCCGATGAGAAGTCCATCACGGGGCAGTACCTGTCCGGGCGCAAGTTCATCCCGGTTCCAGAACAGCGCCGCAAGCCAGACGGCCGCTATCTTGTGGTACGCGGCGCCACCGAGAACAACTTGAAAAACGTATCCGTCAAAGTACCGATTGGCCTGTTTACCTGCGTGACGGGCGTTTCCGGATCCGGAAAATCGACTCTGGTCAACGAAATTATCTACAAGACGCTCGCCCGCGACCTCAACGGCGCCCGCGTGCGACCCGGTCAATGCGCAGGCATCGACGGGCTGGAACACCTGGACAAAGTGATTGACATCGACCAATCGCCGATTGGCCGGACGCCCCGCTCGAACCCTGCGACATACACCGGGGTGTTCGACGACATCCGCGACCTCTTCGCCACCACCAACGAGGCGAAGATGCGCGGCTACAAGAAAGGACGGTTCAGTTTCAACGTCCGCGGCGGGCGCTGCGAGGCGTGCAAGGGAGACGGCATTATCAAGATTGAAATGCACTTCCTGCCCGATGTCTACGTACCGTGCGAAGTTTGCAAGGGCAAGCGGTACAACCGCGAGACGTTGGAAGTGAAGTACAAAGGCAAGAGTATTGCCGATGTCCTCGACATGACGGTTGAGGATGCATTGGTGTTCTTCGAGAACATTCCGCGAATCGCGCGAAAGCTGCAAACACTGGTCGACGTCGGGCTCGGTTACATCAAACTCGGGCAGCCCGCGACCACGCTCTCCGGCGGCGAGGCCCAGCGGGTGAAGCTGGCCTCCGAACTCCACCGCCGCACCAACGGGCGAACCCTGTACATCCTCGACGAACCGACTACAGGCTTGCACGTGGCCGACATTGAAAAACTCCTCACGGTGCTCCACCGCCTGGTGGACGGCGGAGACACTGTGTTGGTCATTGAACACAACCTCGATGTCATCAAGACGGCTGACTACCTTATCGACCTTGGTCCCGAAGGCGGCGCGGGGGGCGGTCAGGTGGTGGCGGCGGGAACGCCCGAGGAAATCTGCCAGGTGAAGGCGTCGTACACCGGTAAATTCCTCAAGCCAATCATTGAGCGCGATCGCGCCCGCGCTGCGGGCAAGGTGGTGCCGGCGGTGCCACAGGAGACAACGGCATGAAATACGGGTGGGAGGACGTACTGCGCTACTGGGGCGAAGCCGTGCAGTACCAGTACGAGGTTGTCGAACTGGGCAGCACAGGACTGCGCAGGGTCGGCGAGTGGTGGTTCGAGGACGGCTGCTGGCAGGTGCAGTTGGACGAGCACCACTTCGCCCGGTTTGCCCCGGTGGAGTTGACACCAGCCGTGCGCACTGCGTTGACCTGGACTCTGCAGCTCGTGCGGAGAGCCGTCGAACAATCGTGGCGCGAGAGGTTGAAGGAATGGCTGGAAGCATTGCTGTTGCAATTCTATGCCACCTCTGCGCAGGGCAGAGTAGGACCTCCCGTCCGCCTGGAAGAATTCGCCCCGCTGGCCCGGCTGATCCCAGGCTACTTTGTCTGGGTTCATCCGCACACTCCGCATCCCCAAGCGGGTAGCGCAGATCTCGAGCGGGGCATTGAAGAAGTCATTCGCGCCATCTTGCCGAAAGGCTGGGTGGGCTGGTTAGCACCCAACCGCGTGCTCAACCACCCATCGTTTCTCCTGTTTTTCAGTTCTTCACGCCCTGCGGGTGAGCAGATGTGCTCACCGGAGGAGGCTTCTGACCGGTACGCAGAAGTGCAACAGATCCACCAGGACGTGGCAGCCATCCTGTCGGAACTGGAATCGGACGCCTTTTTTTCCGGCTACGCCGTGATCAGCCGCAAGGTCGAGGCGTTGAGCGAGGTGGCTTCTGGCCTGGCGTCGCTGGTGAGCACATGGCATGCGCGGTCGGTCAGTCGGCAATCGGATCGGATCACGTCGTTTGCCACAACCCCTGTAGAACACCTGCTCTCCCATGTCTCAGCCGAGGGCGCGCGCCTGTTCTCCGAAATTGCCGCGCTGCGCGGGAAGGGCGACGCGGTGGCCCTCACGCCGGAACTGCTCGAGACGCTACAGGGTGTGGTCGCAGCCAATCTGAACGTCAGCGAAGCGGCGCGCCTGCTCTATTTGCACCGCAACACCCTCCTCAACCGCATCGAGAAAATCCGCCAACAGACCGGGTATGACATACGCAACTTCCGCGATGCGGTCATCCTCTGGCTGTTGCAGTATGTGCAGGAGAAACCGCGGCATGACGACGGGCTGCGATAGGGCGAAATGCCCACCGGCACCCCGAGAAAACGTTGCAGGTTGCCCCTCTGTCCCGCCGCCAGAACCCGGTATACTGGGCTTGTACGGTTGTCTGAGAGACCGTCTGCAACAACAACTCTGCAACAACATTGATACGAACGAAGGAGGGGCCCGCCCGTGGCACGAGTCACTCTGAAAAATATCTGGAAACGCTACCCCGGCGGCGTTGAAGCAGTCAAGAATTTCAACCTCGATATCGAAGACAAGGAATTCGTGGTCTTCGTCGGACCGTCCGGCTGCGGCAAGACGACCACGCTGCGCATGATTGCCGGACTGGAAGATATCACAGAGGGAGACCTGTATATCGGAGACCGTCGGGTGAACGACGTCGCCCCGAAAGATCGGGATATCGCGATGGTCTTCCAGAACTACGCACTGTATCCGCATATGACGGTGTATCAGAACATGGC
>CAZYAH010000317.1:0-2952 GCA_964645595.1 uncultured Alicyclobacillaceae bacterium
CATAAACTAAAATTGCCCATCGGTAATCCACCTAATACTCCGTCGTCCATTCACCCCCCGATAAACCCCCCGTACAGTGGGGGTTATTGTTTGTCCAAAAAGGGCGTACAAGCCGTGTATTCCTATGATACAAGCCGTCTCACGATTGAGTTTCCCGCCATAGCCTTAAATGACCGAGGAAAAACGAACTGATGACCCAACGGATGGAGGTGGGAGGATGAATCTCAACGCGCTGATTAAAACTGTAATCAAAATTGCTCCTATAGTTTTAAATTTGGCACAAAACGAAAAGATTCAGCAATTGTTGAAGATAGGTTGGCATCTGTATTCAAATCGTAACCCGGCACAATCAAGAAAAAGAATACGGAGATGACCAGAGTTCCATTTCATTCCTTTTAACGCGCAGGCACTTGTTTTCATTTGTTTGATAGGTACAAGCCCAGTAAAACGCCCCTCCGTACGGGGGCGTTTTATTGTTTGTCTAATAAGGGCGTACAAGCCGCGTATTTCTATGATACAAGCCGTCTCACAACTGAGTTTCCCGCCATACTCTAAATTAACTTTGCTCATAAGGGGGACTCAGAGTGTTCAAACAAAGGAAGAATGTTTCTGCGCGAAGGAAGTCCGTAAAGAAGTCGTCTGCATTAAATGCATTGAAGCGAAAGTTCGCGGGTAAAGAAGGAACGGCTCTTGAAATTCTCGGTGAGGTAAAAAAGGTCAATCCCAACACGTGGAAAAACCCATCGGAAGTGGAACAACTCGCTAGAAAGTATATCGACAAGTTGGGGATTGCGGTTCCAGAACAACGCATCAAGCAATTTGTAAATGCGTATAAGGACGCAATATGGAACGGGTCGAGTACTGATGAATTGATTCAAAAATACGGTAAGAATATAGACGAAAAGACCGTAAAGACACTCAAAAAATATACTCCGAAATGAACAAAACACCAGCATATCGGAGGAGTAACCTCACACCCTCCGATGTGTTCGCTGTTTTGATTTGGAAGGCGCACTCGTCAAGGGAAAGTGATTGAGGCTTTGACTCGCGTAGACCATACATGTTGACTTTGTCCTAGGAGACAGATGTCCGTTTCAATCGTGAACAATTCGTCAATATGATATAGCACGTCGGTGGTACACAAGAAACTTCATCGGCCCACATATTCCCCTCTTTTTTTGAACGGATGGTACCACAGATCGCATCAAACCACAGACGGGCATTGGACAGCGACACCTAAGCTGTCCAATGCTACATACGACATACATCAATAACTAGTCCGGACGATCGAGGTGTTCCGGGCAGTGAACCCGTCACAGGAGACCCACGACGGATGCTGGACGATGATGGGTTCCCGCTCATTTAACGCAACCCAGGCCTGGACACACTCCGGATCAAACTGCTTTCCAGCCTGGTCCACAATAAACCGCATCGCATCTTCGTGCGTCCACGGAGAACGGTAGGATCTGGCGGATGTCAATGCGTCGTAAACATCCGCGACGGCCACGATGCGAGCCAGCTTGGGAATCGACGTTCCCGCCTTGCCATCCGGATACCCAGTTCCGTCCCACTTCTCATGGTGGTGGCGGATGATGTCGAGTTCGTCTTTCATGAACCCAAGCCGCTTGCACATTTCGTATCCGGTCACCGGATGCATCTCAATTAGTTTGCGCTCTTCCGGCGACAGCTTGCCAGGTTTGTTCAGCACGTGGTCCGGAACTTCGATTTTCCCGATGTCGTGAATGATTGCTCCCTGCGCCAATGCCCGCAATTGTTCCGGAGCAAGCCCCATTTGTTCACCCAATCGCAGGGCATACAGCGCGACTCGAAAATTGTGTCCTGCAGTGTATCGATCCTTTGCTTCTGTAGCAACAATCAACCTTCGCACGCGAGGCGAAATGCCAGCTTCGATTCGCTCGACAGGATCTGAAGTAAACAACCCGCGAACCGCCACAGCCAGCGATGACCCGCTCGCATATTGCTGAATCACCCCAGCGACCATGACCACGACGGTTGCCAGCAGCATCAGGTGGTACAGCCACCAGCTGAGGTGCCACATCTGTCCCGTGACAACAATGATCTGAGCGATTGCCAGATAACCAGCGCTATACGCGACGGCGATTTGTAGCGGCAGTCTGGCATATCGGAATGACCTCCAGTAGCGCAAGCTCGCCAGCGCCGCAAACAAGATGGTGACCATCGCAATCCCCCACGTATTTGGGGCCACATCGACAGGGATAAAATCTGCAACGTGGGGATTCAGCAGTGCGGCCATGAAGAACAAACCAACCAGAGTGATCCACACGGGGACAAGTACGCGCTGCCAGCGACTTAGGAATTCGATAACTGGGTGATCTGAGCGAATCGAGGACATCCACAGCCAAAATGCAGTGAGATTGACACTGACCTCGGCAGCGATTCCCGGTACGCGGGACTTCCCCATAATGAATCCTGGGGTGGACAGCCCGTGTACGGTAAATACTTCCGCCAGAGATATGAATGCGAGCGCGAGGAGAGTGACGCCAATGTTTCTCAGCCGGACCGCCGAAATCCCTATGAGAGCAGATGTGACCAACGCCACAAACGCAACGGAAGACACTATGTAAAAATGCCCTGCCGGCGCGACAATCCCAGGATCCAGTTGCGGATTCATTCGAAGCCAAGCGTACACGCCGACAGGCACAATCATTGCCAAAAGATAGAGCAAGAAATGTTTGCTCGTCTTGTCCACTCAAGCCACCCACCGTTGGTGAAACACCATGTCGTCTCATCTCAAATATACCATGATTACCACGACACTGATATTAAAGAAAATAATAGTAATCCGATCCGTTTTCTCCTTCTCCGGTCGTTCTGCGGCCTTTTCGCTGGGCCTCCCTTTCTTCGAAAGACTCCGTTACATTGCAATGTCGATTTCTAAGCAACAATGAAAGGTGGCACGAAAAGCCACCT
>CAZYAH010000318.1:0-2950 GCA_964645595.1 uncultured Alicyclobacillaceae bacterium
GTGGCTTGCGGCTGTTCCCGATGGCGGGGGAGAAGCGGAAGACGCTGCGGGCGCGAGAGCCCCTACCAGGATGAACGACACGATTGCTGCTCCGCCGTAGATCAGCGAGGACTGTTTGCGGCTTCTTCTCGCACCCCAGCGAACCACGAGTCCGGGCTTGAACAGCCCGACCACCAAGAGTGCGAGCGATAGAAGGAACACAAAGGAAAAGAACGCACTCATGCCCACACTCTCCTACTGTTCGCCGTACAGCGAACCGAATTTTCCACGGCAAAACTATATCAAAACAAGGAGAAGCCAGGAACAGCTAATTTGTACGTGGAAAAACCTATATTTGTCAGTTTTGGCCTATCGGGTAGGTAGTGCGCAACCGGTAACAACAAGTAGAAAATGGCCTGGGTCAGGTATCGGGGAGCTCTGGCTTGCACATTATCCTTCGTTTGTTGTAGGCTCGAAACGTTGCACAGCCACCTGCGCGGACCTTTGCTCACCGTTTTGCCAAATCTTATTCCGGGACTGCTCGCACCATATTTGCTACACTGTCGAATGGGTTAAATCTTGGAGGAGGATTTAGCGATGTTTCGTACATACGAAGAAGTAGAAGTTGCCATGAATGAACTGGTGCAACGCGAGTTTCTCGATGGGGTATTTCTCACAACGCTGCGAAACGGAGAATACACACTTCCGCAGATTCAATACTTTGCAGTTCAATATTCGTACTACAGCAGACACTTTCCGCGCGTGCTCGGTGCTGCGATTTCCGCAATGGCTCCCATCGACACTTGGTGGGTTCCACTGGCCGATAACCTGTGGGATGAGGCAGGACGCGGCGCGCCTGGCAAGTCGCACGAGCAGCTGTACAAGACGTTTCTTCTGTCCGTCTATCCGGATGTGGAATTCGATGAACGCGGTGTACCGCGCGAACCGATGTCGGACGCAGTCGGCAATGCCATCCAGACCTTTATTGACTTTTTCCGCAGCGCGACGCCGCTCGAAGCGATGGCAGCCGTCGGACTCGGCTCCGAAATGTTCGCGGGTACTGTGATGAAGGCTATCGCAGATGGTTTCAGACACCCGAAATACAACACAGAACGCCCATTGAACCTTCTGTTCTGGGATGTTCACGCGGATGAGCATGAGCCACACCACTACCAATTGAGCAAGGACATCCTCGTTCTGCACCAAAGCCCGGAAGAGTTAGAAACCATGTACAACGTCGGTGCTCAAATCGCCAAATCCGAGGCGTTGATGTACAAGCAACTGCATGAGGAAATGTTGAAGCGGTAAACGGCCAAACAATCACCTGATGTGTAACGTGGCGCGTCGCGTGGAAACGGCACTGAACGCACGCACAAACTCGGCGAACCATCCCAACTCAGCCAGCAAGGATTTGCTGGCTGAGTTTCATTCTGACCCGCCTTTTGTAGTTCTGGGCATGTCATCTACTCATCCCTGATGAAGGATACGCCCCAGCAGATCCAGAGGACAATGCACAAGAGGGCAGTCAAGTTCATAACAGCGACGTTGAGATCCGTGTCGTTTCCAGATATCAAGTTCAAAATCGCGTTCAACCAGTTGAGGATAAATACATGCCCGGACCCGACGCCAAGAAAGCAGCGATACCTACCACGTAGATCAAATAGACAGTAACGATGATTGCGAGCAACAACCAAACTTTCGTGCGCTTGCTCACTTTATCACCCCTGTATCACTGTATTTTATATCAGGAAATATTTTACTCTTTAGAAACTCACTGTGCCTGCATATTGTGGCCCGTTTTTGAAGCAATGGGGTTACACAGCGTGGAGCACGCTTTGACATCCATTGACACTCGTTCGTTGTGTAACGATATATTAAATTAAGTGTTTTTATAGTTAGAATTTACAAAAGATTATCAACAACACATTTAATCAAACGAAGTGGTCTGGAGGCTCTGCAGTGAAAAAGCTGTCGCGGTCGCGATTTGAGAAAGCGAGATCGTTTCTAAAGAACAGCGCTCGTAACCTCGAACGAGCATGGTTCGAGTACGAATTCGAGTCAGGCCCGATTGATGCGGTGTGGGAGGCGCTGCAATCGTTCCAGAATGAAGACGGAGGCTTTGGACACGCAATTGAGCCAGATTTTCGCTACACCGGTTCTTCCGCCCTCGCCACGACTGTTGGCTTGCAACATCTCTCGAGACTCGGTGCTGATGCGGACAATCCGCAGGTTCGAAGAGCCATCCAGTATTATCGAACACTTTCAACCCAGAAATCACAGGGTGGGAAAGCATTCCGAGAGAAGTGGACGATTTCCCGCGCGCGATGTGGTGGAACTACCAGGAACCAACGAAAGACTTACAGGCATGGGCGAATCCGAACCCGGAAATCATCGGCTATCTCAATGAATTCAAAGGGATGGTAGATGACGAATTCGTTGCAACGTTGACGCAGCACGCACTGGATTGCCTGTACGCCCTGCCGGACAAATTGGAGATGCACGTCCTTCTGTGCTACTTGAGGATGGCGGAGCGGTTACCGCAGAAACAACAGGAAATCGCATATGCGAAGCTCGACCGAGCTGTGCAATTGACCGTGTCGACAAACCCGGATGAGTGGACGAGCTATTGTCTGGTTCCGTTGCAAGTTATGCATTCCCCACAATCAAGATACGCTTCAATGTTCGACGAAGCGGTCCAACGCAATCTCGACGTCCTCATCGACACGCAAGGCGAAGATGGGGCTTGGAGTCCGACGTGGCACTGGGGACGGTTCGAGGAGCATTGGGAAATCGCGAAGAGAGAATGGAAAGGCATTCTTTCCCTGGAGAACTTGAGACTCCTGAGTGCCTTCGGCCGGATCGAATCGCCTGTTGACACGCCGTGAACATGGAACAACCGCCCTAAGGCGAGCTCGAGCCTCCTACTGTTGCCGGAAGGCCGGTAGGGGGTTGAAGAAGAGGTGTACGAAGT
>CAZYAH010000319.1:0-2947 GCA_964645595.1 uncultured Alicyclobacillaceae bacterium
AAGCCAACTCACGGTGCGGGCGCACGGTCACGTGCGCCCGACTTGTCTTCTTATGCATAACTTCACCATTATCTCAAACACTGAAGAGAAGCAGTACAAAGACCGCACTTTGGTGCAAGGGAGACGTCGCATGGGTTGGTGGACCGCGGTTCGCATTGCGCTGGTGTCGGGCACGGCCAGCGCGTGGATTATGGTTGCAGGGCACGCGCCAAACCAGGCGCTCGCAGCCGAGCAGCAGGCTAGGCACAAACATCCGCATTCGGAAACTGCACCGTACGCCAAGCCGGAACCCGCTTATGCGAAGTGGGGCAAACGCGCGGTTCAATACGCGCACGTCTGTTATCCGAATGCCGCGGTGGTCGACTACCTGCACGTTGGCCGGAGGCGAATTGGCGATAACCGGGCAGAAGAAGTGTTTCGGCTGTGGCTGCGCGAGGGAAAGCGGGAGTGGGGAATTCTCGTTCGCGTCCAATTCCAGGTCAGCCCCGAGCAATTTCTCTCCATCCGCTGTGAAAGGGCAACTTAGGCAAATCTATCAGCGGACGCAAGTATAAAAAGTAGAGTCCTGGTCCAAACTGCCTTGTATACAAGGCACAAGGACGGGGGACGAGAACCATGAAACGGGTTGGTATCATCATTGCGTGCGCTATGCTTGCTGCAGGCTTGGTCTGGCGTGGAATTCCGGTGGCCCAGGCTGGGGGAGGCTTGCCGCAGGACAAATTGTCCGCAAAGGAGCGCACAACGGACATAAAATCACCTCCTCTCTCCGAAATTAAGTGTGTAAAGCAGAGTTTTCAGGCCACACATGCACAGGTACAGGGGTATTTGATTCACAACCGCAGTGAACTCAACCGACATTTTGCCTCCGTTCAGGAACTCCAGCAGATTGCAGACAGTCTGAGGCAGGAGTTAGCTATTCAAAAGGCGAAAGCAGTATGTCGGACAAGCCCAGACCAAAATGTTGTGCAGCTCGCCGGAGCTTGGCCTGCGGCCACGCAGGTATCTATTATTCTCGCTTCGTTTCGGGAGAGCGAGGCGTCCGGTTCGACACTTTTGATTCTGAATGTGCGCAGTCAGGAAGGTCGGCTCGACCGACTGGAACGCGACGCCAACCGAGTGAAACAAGTTGTAACAAACTTGAAATCGACGGCACAAATTAGTGCTTGTATTGAAGGTTTTACAGATGCTAGAATGGTTGGCGTTCAAGGAGATGACCTGATTTCACAGGCGTTTTCCGCAGTACATGCACATCCAATCGAAGGTGTCAAGTCGGATTTGCTCACCAGCATTTCTGGCTATTCATCGGAAATCCCGGGATACATACTGTCCAACGGGAAGAAACTGAACCTGCAAGTGGCCGTTCATTATGACGCCTACCACCACCGGACAAACGTTCTGGTCGGCACGCCCATCATAACGGAGACGTACTGACAGGGCCCTGCTCGTGCCAGGCGCCGGGGCGGTTGGCACGGGAGTTGAATACATGGCAAAGATCGTAATTGACGGAGGCCATCGTCTCGAAGGAAACGTCCGTGTCAGCGGCGCCAAGAACGCCGTCTTGCCGATTCTCGCGGCGAGCCTGCTCGCTTCGTCGGGAACGAGTGTGATTGATGAAGTACCGTCGCTTCTCGACGTTGAACATATGGTCAACACCATTACTGCGCTCGGCGCGAGCGTCCGCCGGGACGGCAGTGCGCTGCACATCGATGCGACCTCAGTGAACAGCGTGGAACCCCCTTACGAGTTAGTACGCAGCATGCGGGCCTCTTTTGTCGTCGCGGGACCATTGTTGTCCCGCTTTGGCGAAGCCATCGTTGCTTTGCCGGGCGGCTGCAATATCGGCCCGCGTCCAGTGGATCTGCACATCAAAGGCCTGGAAGCAATGGGCGCGGAAGTGTCCATGGAGAACGGGTACGTCCACTTCAAGGCACCCAAGGACGGCCTCAAAGGCGCCCGCATCTACCTGGACATTCCGAGCGTCGGCGCGACCCAGAACATCATGATGGCTGCGACCCTGGCCAAGGGCCAGACCATCATTGAGAATGCGGCCAAAGAGCCGGAAAACGTGGATCTCGCCAACTACCTGAACGCGATGGGCGCGCGGGTTCGCGGCGCAGGGACGGATACCATCCGCATTGACGGCGTCGACGAGCTGCGCGGAGCGGCGCACACTGTGATTCCCGACCGGATTGAAGCCGGCACGTTCCTCATTGCAGGAGCCTTGATGGGCAACGGGGTCTACGTGGAAAACGCGCTATCCCAGCACTTGTCGTCCATCATCGCCAAGCTGAAAGAAGCGGGAGCACAGCTGGAAGACGATGTCCGCGGCATTCGCGTGTGGCCGGTTGAGGGTGGCCGCATGAAGGCGCTCGACGTCAAGACGCACTACTACCCGGCCTACCCGACCGACATGCAGGCGCAGATTGTGGCGGGCCTCACAACCGGCATCGGGACGAGTACCATCACCGAGACCGTGTTCGAAAACCGCTTCATGCACGTGGCGGAACTGCAACGGATGGGAGCGGAGATTCACATTGAAGGTCGCACCGCCATCATCGAAGGCGTGGAGACGCTGTCGGGAGCCGAAGTGACCGCGACAGACCTGCGCGCCGGGGCAGCGCTCGTGATTGCGGGGCTAATTGCGGAAGGGACCACCACGGTGAGCGGCCTGCACCACATCGACAGAGGGTATGACAACCTGGTCGGCAAGTTCCAGGCGCTCGGCGCCAAGATTCAACGCGTCGAGGACTGAAGGTCCGACCGTCACGGGTTGGCCGCAACTGCGGCAAACTTGCCCCTACACATTCGATAGAGATCCGTTCAAACGAAGGAGCACCGTGAGGTGCTCTTTTTTCTTTGTCGCGGACATGCGCCAAACAAAAAAATGACAGTCGCAAGTGCGACTGTCCAAGGTGACAACAAGGGGGAAACTGAAGCGAACTGGCCA
>CAZYAH010000320.1:0-2934 GCA_964645595.1 uncultured Alicyclobacillaceae bacterium
CATGACGCGTTTGCGAAACGGGGAGGTCGACCGTCCAAACGCAATGAACGGTTCGCTTGCCAGGGCGTGAATGCCTGGAAAATCGTGAACAAAGTGGTGGTTGGGAGGGACAACGAGATCAATCGCGTCGGGCGTAAATTCGACTTGCCGGACGTGCGGGTGGTAAACCGGCTCGCCGAGAAAGCAGAAGTCGACCTGGTTTGCGAGCAGCGCATTGACCATGTCGTCGTACATGCCCATCCGCACTTTCAGGTGAACCGAGATGTGCTTGGAAATCTTCAGCAAACACGCAGGGACGTCTACGGACACAAATGCGCGTCCGGACATGATGCGCAAAATCGGCTTTTCCGGCGTGTCCGGGTTCAGCATCTTCCGCTCGATGGACACCATTTGTTCCGCCAGCGGCAGGAAGTGCTGCCCGGCGCTGGTCAACTGGACGCCGTTTGCGCTGCGGACAAAGAGCTCATATCCAAGCGCCCGCTCCAACCGTTGCAGGCGCGTTGTCACAGTCGACTGCGACATGAACAGTTGTTCGGCGGTCCTGGAAATGGACCCAAGTCTTGCGATGGCCAAAAACAGGGCAATGTCGTTGGTGTCCATGCGGTACACCTCATCTTCGTTCAGTCCGCTGATCCCCGAAATTATATCACCCGGAAAAAACCGTGTTCAAGAAAACGGAGCCTTCGATGCAATCGGTACTTCGCTGTTGGCGTTCAACTCGTTAGAGATTATCTGAAAAATCTGCTAGGCTAGAGAGGAGATCAGCGTAGAGGAGAGAGAGTTGAATGGCAAATCAGACGGCATTGACGTGGGACCTCGACGCAATTTTCCCGGGCGGCAGTTCTTCCGAGGCGTTTCAGGCCTTCATGGCCGACTTGGTGAAGGACATTGAGGCCATGAAGGAACAAGTGTCGGAGCTGAGCGCTGAGAGCGCGACGGAAGACTGGGCACGCGCGGTTGAGACGATGCAGGCCCTAGCAGCCCGGCAGCGGCAGGCAGGCGCTTTCGTGTCGTGTCTCAACGCGCAGAACACGAAGGATCAGAAGGCCAAGTTGCTGCAAGGTAAAGTTAGTCAGACGAGCGCGGCGCTGAGCAACACATTTACCTTGTTTGACGCGAAACTGAAAGAGTTGAGTGAGGAGCGGTGGACAGAGCTTCTGAACCACCCGGCCGTGGCCCCGGTTCGCTTCTCCATTGAAGAGCGGCGGCGGCGCGCCTACGACAAACTCCCCGCCGACCAGGAATCGCTGGTTTCCGACCTGGCTGTGGACGGATACCAGGGGTGGGGACAACTGTACGACGTCATCGTCGGGCGCCTGACCATGGCGATTGAGGAGAACGGATCTACCCGGGAAATCTCGATGGGGCAGGCTGCGAACAAGCTGAACGACGCAGACCGCGAACTGCGCAACCAAGTGTTTGCGAAGTGGGAGGAAAAGTGGGCGGAAGCTGCGGAGCTTTGCGCAAACGCCCTCAACCACCTCGCTGGATTTCGGCTCGCAGTGTACAAACACCGCGGTTGGGACTCGTTCCTGAAAGAACCGCTGGAAATCAACCGTATGAGCGAGCAGACGTTACATACCATGTGGTCCGTCATTGCGCAGAACAAGGCGCCGTTTGTGAAGTACCTGGAGCGCAAGGCGCGCCTGATGGGCGTCGACAAGCTGAGCTGGCACGACGTATCGGCTCCGCTCGGCAAAACCGAATCGAAGCTTTCGTTCGACGAGGCCCGAGCATTTGTCGTGGAGAACTTCGGCAAGTTCTCTCCAACCATGGCTGAGTTTGCGGACAGTTGTTTTGAGAAGCGCTGGATTGAGGCAGAGGATCGGCCCGACAAAGGGTCAGGCGCCTTCTGCACGAGCTTTCCGTGGTCGAAGGAGACGCGCGTGTTCATGACCTTCTCGGGAGTCCCAGCCAACGTCTCCACGCTGGCGCACGAACTCGGCCACGCGTACCACCAGCACGTGATGCGCGACCTGCCGCAATTTGCGCAGAACTACGCGATGAATGTGGCAGAGACCGCGTCCACGTTTGCGGAGGCCATCACGATTGACGCCGCCATCAAGCAGGCGTCGTCAAAGGAAGAGCGGATTGCTCTGCTCGACGACAAAGTGGAGCGCAGCGTCGCCATGTTCATGAACATCCATGCCCGCTTCCTGTTTGAGACCCGGTTCTACGAGGAGCGCAAGCAAGGACTGGTCGGGGTTGACCGACTCAACGAGTTGATGGTGGAGGCGCAGAAAGAGGCGTACTGCGACGCGCTCGGTGAATACCACCCGCACTTCTGGGCGTCGAAGTTGCATTTTTATATCACCGGTGTGCCGTTCTACAACTTCCCGTACACGTTCGGCTACCTGTTCAGCACCGGCATCTACGCCCGGGCCCTTGCGGAAGGCCCGACGTTTGCCGACAAGTACGTCGCACTGCTCCGGGACACCGCGAGCATGCGGGTGGAGGACCTGGCGAAGAAACACCTCGATGTGGACCTGACCCAGCCCGACTTCTGGCAAAGTGCGATTGACGTGCTGGCCAAAGACGTAGACGAGTTCCTGGCGCTGACCGAATAACGATTCTAACAAGTTTCTGCTCCAATCAGGCAAGTGACGAATAGCCTGCCACGTTTTGTGGCAGGTTTTTTGTACTGAATCACCCGTCAGCCGTTCTATAGAGCATGACAGCTTCGTACAATGGTCCCTATACCGACAAAAGGAGGTGGCTGAGATGTCCGAGGTTAAGGAATATGTCCGCTGTTCCATCTGTGGAGATCCGCTCGAGCCAAACGCACGCGAAGATGCCCTGTGCGAAGATTGTGCGGAAGCGTGGGAACGGGAAAACGAAAGCTACTGGTGAGAAGGAGGTGAAATGCGGGTGCCCGGCCGACTCTTGGCATCGTCCGATGGATGAGGCGCAACTCCCTCGCGGGATTTGCGCCTT
>CAZYAH010000321.1:0-2928 GCA_964645595.1 uncultured Alicyclobacillaceae bacterium
GCTGGGAACTACCCTCGGCCTGGTCGGCGAACACGAAGCGGCTCTGCGCATCTTCTTGAAGCTGGCGCGCCTTGTCGAGGTGCCGGAACCTGCACTCATGCACTCGATTGCCGCTTCCGCGGCCAACTCCGGCAAGTATGAGATCGCCAGGAAGTGGTGGAAGTCGCTGCGCCAACTGGACGGCATGGAAGAAGTGGCGAGTTACTACCTCGAAATACTGGACCGTTGCCAAGAGCGGAACAGCAAGGTGCGCGTCAGCTACCAGTACGATCTTCCGCTGCAGGTCCAATTCGCCAAGATGCAGACCCGCCTGATGCACTCCGACATGGCGACCTGGCGAAACGATCCGCTGCTTCGCGCATCCCTCTACTGGGGGCTGCGCCACGGCAACGCCGAAACTCGCCACGCAGTCATCCGCACCTTGTCGCACATCGCGGACGCAGATGCGGAAAAAGCGTTGCGCGCGTTTCTGAAACGGCCGGATGTCTCGCCGTCGCTGCAGGCCGCTGCGCTGTACTCGCTGCAGCGGATGGGTGCGCGCGGGCGAATTGAGCTGTACAAGGACGGGCAGCTCGTGACCATGCGGATGTCCGAAATTCCGCGCGACATCATTCTCGACGTATCTGAGTCGTGGAAAGCGATTTTCGAGTCGTGCGCGAACTGGCTCAGATCTGCGCACAAGGCCCGGTACATTCCAGAGGCCAAGCGAGTCTGGGTCGGATTCCTCAAGCATGCGTTCCAACGGGCGGACTTTGCGATTGGCAAGCCGGATATCTGGGTCGCCGGTCTTCTGTACGCCGTGTTGAAACGGCACCGCGAGCCGGTCCGCCAAAAGGATCTCGCGGAGGCGTTTCACGTTTCTGCATCCTCGGTCAGCAAGGCGGCGGCGAGGCTGTCCCACTTTTTTGTGAAAATGCCGTAACAGCGATTGTCACAAATCGGACCACAATGTCACAGATTCTTAAACCGGCTGTAACACAATTGAAATATGGGGGAGTTACGATAACAGTGCATCACATTTGACCCCCTTTTTCGATAGATCATACACATGTGGCGCCTGCCAGGGGCGCCAACTTTTTTTTCAGGCCAAATACGTGCTATGCTACCTGTATGAGGTGAGGGGTGTGCAAATCATCGTCAACTGCTTTACGCCGTACGGCGATGGCTTCGTCATGTTGCAAAAGCCTCGCCGCGGCTGGTGGGTGCTGCCCGGAGGCAAGGTGGATGCGGACGAAACCTGGCCGATGGCGGCGAAACGAGAAATGTTCGAGGAAGTAGGACTTGTGGTGGATAACCTCAAATTGCGAGGTGTACACCTTTTACATATCGCGCCGGCAGAACCGGACGGGCTGCCGACTCGGCGGCTGATTGCCCAGTTCTCGGCAGAGTGTGTGGGCGGGCAATTGCTAAAGGAGTCCAAGGAAGGCAAAGTGGACGTCGTGACCGCAGATCAGCTGCTGGACCTGCCGATGGACGAAGGAGATCGGAAGATGGTCTCGACCACGCTCGACAGCGTGCTGCGGGACGATTCGCTCGTCTATTTTGGACAGTTTCGCTACGATGCAGATCAGCGTCTGCTGGACTGGAGTATCGAGGGGCGCCCTGAGACGGCGCTGCGGCGGGAGGCGTAAACGTGGCGGTGTACTTCGGTGTGGACATTGGCGGTACCAGTGTCAAGACGGCTTTCATCACGGGGGACGGAACCGTGTTGTCCAAGTCGGAGTTCCCGACGCTGGCGGACCGGGGAGCGGAAGACCTGGTCGAACGCTTGTACGCCCACGCAGGAGAAGGAGCGAACGCCCTCGGAATCGCTCTCTCCGACTTGGCGGGCGTAGGCGCTGGCGTGCCGGCATTTCTGGACGATTCCTGCACCACAGTGGTGGAAGCGGTCAATCTCGGGTGGCGGCAGGTGCCACTTGTACCGTTGATTGAACAAAAGTTCGGCGTCCCGGTTGCGATTGAGAACGACGCGAACGTCGCCGCATTGGGAGAAGCTTGGCGCGGCGCCGGAGCCGGAAAGACCACTCTGTTGTGCGTCACGGTTGGTACCGGGATTGGCGGCGGCATTGTGCTCGGCGGGAAACTGCACCGCGGGAAGAACGGCATGGCTGGGGAAATTGGCCATCTGCTGGTCCAGCGGCACGGCGGCATCCGATGCAACTGCGGGCAATCCGGTTGCCTGGAGACGGTCGCGTCGGCGACTGGCATCATCCGCGCCGCGAAGGAACGATTGCCAGAACCTATGCGTGGTGAAATTCACGGTGCCTCCGACGTGTTTCGCTTGGGGGAACAAGGAGTGGCAACCGCCCGTGAAGTCATCCAGGAAGCGGCGGACTGGCTAGGATACGGCCTGGCGCTCGCCGCAGTGACCATCAACCCGGACGGCATCGTGATTGGCGGCGGGGTGTCCAAAGCTCAAAAGCTGTTTCTGGATCCGGTTCGGGCTGCGTTCGCCAAGTACAGCTTGCCGAGGGTTCGCGAGGCGGCGGACCTGACTGCCGCAGCCTTGGGCAACGACGCCGGTGTGGTCGGCGCGGTAAGACTGGTTCAGCAACACATACAACAAATACGGTAGACGAAACCTGGGGGCAGTCCGAGGAGGGGTGTTGATGGCAGACCGCATCGAGGTTCTCATCATTACCGGCATGTCTGGAGCCGGCAAGACAGTCGCGATGCAATCGCTTGAAGATATCGGCTACTTCTGTGTCGACAACCTCCCGCCGGCGCTGATTCCCAAGTTCGTCGAGGTCGTGGAACAATCGAGCGGCAAGGTGCGTAAAGTGGCCCTCGCCTGCGATCTCCGCGGGGGAGATCTGTTTCAACCGCTGGTCGACACTGTGCGGCAGCTCCGGTCCAATCCGTCGGTCAGCGTAACCATGGTATTTCTCGACGCAGACGACGCCAGCCTTGTGCGCCGCTTCAAGGAGA
>CAZYAH010000322.1:0-2915 GCA_964645595.1 uncultured Alicyclobacillaceae bacterium
CCAGGGTAATGGTTTGTTCCACCACCGCGACGACGTGGGGAACTCCTTCGTGCACCAGCACTTCCGCGAGGTACTGCTGACCCGGGATGTATTCCTCTACCAGGATCTCGCCACCTGGATATTTTTGCTGCAAATACGCGACGTGGGCGTCGTATTCTGCTTGGCTATTGGCCAGCAAAACGTCCTTCGATCCAGTGGAACGAGGCGACTTCACGACCACCGGAAACCTTAAGTTCAGCGTCGTATCTTCGCCGTCGCCGGACAGGATTTGAAACGGAACAGAATGCGGTGTATCTTTCATCAAGTCGCGAAAGGCAATCTTGTTTTGCACGAGGTCAATCGCTTCTCGCGTTTGAGTTGGCAACCCAAGCAGTTCTCCCAGTCGCGCGGCGAGCGAGACGTAGGCATCCATGAAACTGACAACGGCCCGTACGTCCCTGCCCTCCATCTGCAACGCTTCAATCTGTTGCAGAACGACAACCGGGTCGTCAAGGTCGACTAGAATCATCTCATCCACATGGGGAAACTCTTCTCGTTTCTGCAGGAAACTTTTGCGGTTTGTGAACAAGACAGTGTAGAATCCCAGCTGTTTTGCTGCCTCGGTGGCGTCCTTGCTCGAGCCGGACTTTGTGCATCCCAGAAATACGAGCGTTTTCAGTTCCCTCACCTCCTTCCGTAGGGTGTTCCCGGAATCCATACGGCTGCTTTACCGCCCATGGGAAGCGCCGCACCTCCCAATCCCGATGTACTGAAAGCCGAGGGCCGTCATTTCCTCCGGATCCAGGGCGTTTCTCGCGTCGAACAGCAATGTGCCGCTGGCCAACTGCCTTGCCCTCCCCCAATCCATCCCCAGGATTTCCGGCCACTCGGTCAACAACAGGATGGCGTCCGCCCCCTCGACGGCTTCATATGGTGTGTTCGCATAATGAATGGTGGGATGGATTTGCTTGACGTGGTCTCTGCCTTTCGGATCAAACGCCGAGATCTGGACATGTTTGTCGAGGAGCAGCGGAATCACCCGCAGTGACGGCGCTTCGCGAATATCGTCAGTATTGGGTTTGAACGTCAGCCCGAGAATGGCAATCCGCTTGCCCGAAAGCCCCGGCAGCCAATTCCGGACTTTGCCCATAAACCAGGTCACTTGCGTTTGGTTGATCTCCTGGACGGTTCGCAAGAGCTGCATCGAGACACCGTGTTCGCCGCCGAGCCGGATCAGTGCTTTCACGTCCTTCGGGAAACAGGAACCGCCATATCCGATTCCCGCTTGGAGAAAATCAGGCCCAATCCGCGAATCCATCCCCATGCCGTGCGCCACGTCCACAATGTCCGCGCCCGTCTTCTCACACAATCGAGCCAATTCGTTAACAAACGAGATTTTGGTGGCAAGAAATGCGTTGGATGCGTACTTGATCATTTCGGCATTGCGGATGGAGGTTATCACAATCGGGCTTTGCACGCCGTCGTAGATCTGCCGCAACAAGGCTGCAGCTCGGGCGGACTCACAGCCGATGACAATCCGCTCCGGCGACAACGCGTCCTGCAACGCCCGGCCCTCGCGGAGAAACTCCGGATTGGAGCCGACGTCGAACGGAATATCCAGCCCCCGCCTTTCCAACTCTTCAGCTACAATGCTGCGGACTTCGTCCGTGGTTCCGACCGGGACCGTGCTTTTGACGACAATCACCTTGTAAGTCGCCATGGTCGAACCAATTTGCCTGGCAACCGCTTTGACGTATGACAGGTCTGCGCGACCATCGGGCCCGGACGGCGTACCCACAGTGATATACACAACATCGCAGCTGGCCACCGCCTCTTCGAACCCAGTGGTAAAGCGCAACTTTCCTGCCAATCGCAATGCTTGCAATTCCTCTTCAAGCCCTTCTTCGTAAAACGGAAGATTTCCGTTCTGCAGCATCAGGACTTTGCTCTCATCGACGTCCACCCCAACGACGTCGTGGCCCCATTTCGCAAACGACACCGCCGTACTCACACCCACGTAGCCTGTGCCGATGACAGAAATGTTCATTGGTCACACCCCTAGCCGTGTCCGTCTTCGCCACACGTACAAACACACTATGGACTCAGCGGAAACAAAGGCACGGCGTGCGTACAAGGACATGTTCACAGGCCGTACAACGCCTTCATGTCCTGGATTTGGTCGTAAACTCCCTGTTCCAAATCGGAGTTTGGTGTAAAACCGAGCTGCTCTAGGGCCTTGCGGGTATCTGCCCACGTGTGCTTCGGATCGCCAGGTTGTTCCGGAATGTGCTGGCGGATTGCCTTCTCGCCGGTGCACCGTTCAATGATGTCAATCAGTTCGTTGACACTCGCCCGACAACCGCCGCCGATATTGTAGACAGTACCCGCGCCAGTTGACGCGGCCGCGGCGAGATTCGCGTCCACAGCGTCGTCGACAAAGGTAAAATCGCGGGTCTGCTCACCGTCTCCGTACACGACGACTGGGCGCCCTTGCAGAACCGCGAGGATGAACCGGTGGATGGCCATGTCCGGGCGCTGCCGCGGGCCAAATACAGTGAAGTAGCGCAGGGACACTACGGGCACGCCAAAGTTTCGGGCGTAGAGGTGACAGAGTTGTTCAGCAGACAGTTTCGTCACGCCGTACGGCGAAATTGGCCGTGTTGGCCCATCTTCCGCGATGGGACCAGACATGCCGCCGTACACCGAAGAAGAGGACGCGTAGACGAGTTTCTTTAATGGTGCTTCTTTGGCAGCTTCCAGCAGTTTCTGTGTCGCGAGGATATTTTGGTCCACGTAATCCCGGAACCGTGCGCCCCAACTAGCGCGCACGCCCGGGAGGGCAGCCTGGTGGTACACAGTGTCGACCTGTTGTAGCAGCAGGGGAAGGTCGCAGTCCAGCAGGTCCTGTTCCAGGAATGTGAAATTGGGATGGTCCC
>CAZYAH010000323.1:0-2914 GCA_964645595.1 uncultured Alicyclobacillaceae bacterium
TTAAAATCTGCCGGGCCAAAAGCCCGTACCGGTTCGAGTCCGGTCCTCGGCACCAGAGATATCAAGGGATTTCGGGATTCCGAAGTCCCTTTTTTCTTTATTGCGTTTGATGCCGCGCTGTTCAAACCCGATGTTGGGCGTACGCCTTGTGAAGAAATGGGCTGTCGCGTGTATCGATTTCGTCGTCAATACGTATCCTAGGTACATCCACGCGTCTCTGAGCACAGTACCAGGTGATTTACAATGTCCTGGAAGGTCAGAAGGCCGTCAGCATGCGATGAGGAGGCCGTGGGTCATCGTAATAGCCTGTCGCCATGATTTGGACAAAAGGCCGTGACAATCTCCTGTTTGTCCTACGTACACTGTGGCATCTCTCACTTCAAGGGAGGGTTGATCAGTGGACGGTGGATGCTTTGGTTCTTTCACGCGATGGGCGGTTGTGTTCTTGATTATCTTCGTTCTGTTCCTCTTGCTCGTCCCATATGGCAGATAAGGTGCCGGTGCAGGGGCGTACTGAGCAAAAACATTAGGGAATTCACGCCGGAGGCATTCGCAATCAGTGCGAGTGCTTCCGTTTTTTAACGGAGGATACCGACGGGCAAACACCCATTTGCCTTGTGCCTGTGATTTCGTATGTCGGCCCGTGTTACCACTTGGTCTCATATAGAAGTCGTTGCATAAGACGTCGCCGTGCCACTGAGAACAGTGGCACGGGCAGTTCGAATACAAAACGTTCGTGTTCCGCAGTTCGGTACTGCAACCAGAGTCTACGAACCTAGCGGTCACAGTGGCAGCCCGGGCAGCCAGGATCAACTACAACATCTTGGGTGGAAGGTTGGTAGTAGTGCCGCGGTACATTCACGATGATGTGCCGGTTCACGTTGACGATTGGATGAATAACCGGAACTTCCCGCGGAATGTAACAGTCTCGAACCACATATTGCGGAGGGCAAATAATTGGCGGGCACTTTTTCATTTCATCAACACCTCCCCGGATTTTGATGACACTAGTCAATGCCGCAGCAAGGCTGATGGTAACGGATAGCCTTACACAAGGCGTTATTACCGCGCAAGAAAGCACATTTTCCGCTCATAACCACTCATGTTCGCCTTCACGTGTGTAAGACGACCCGTCATACACTGCAGCATGACTACTTATACCGGGGGCGAACCTGGAGTGAATACGGAAGAACAGCGCGTATACGGCATCGTATACGAATCAGATGATCCCGATGCAGATACCCATTCCCATGAAATTTTTCTTGTGACCTGGGATGGTAGGGTACTTCACTCTCATGGCTTTCGCGGTGTCACGTCGTTTGACGTCGGACATCGCCACGGTTACGCTGGTGTCACAGAACCAGCTCCCAGCGGTGTGCCACATACGCACGCGTATTCAACCGTTACTACATTGAATGATGGCCATGTTCATTACATCACCGGGCGGACAGGACCTGCTATCCCCGTACCAGGCGGGGGTCATTACCACTTCTTTGAAGGGGTCACAACGGTAAATGGTAGAACGCCTCATAGCCATCGTTACAGTGGAAGAACTGGATTGGCCTAGCAAGAGGCTTGATTCCCGCCGATAAAGGCGGGATTTTTTTGGGGAATTTCGATTTCACCATTTCTGTGAACGGTTTGTGACTTCTTGGGCCTTGAGAGATTGTCTCGCTACATAATTTTTGTCCCACGGGCATTAATCATGGGATAATGGAAGATGGTCGGCATTGGGGAGAGGAGTGAAAATGCTACGTTGTTTGGAGACCCGAATCGAAAGTACATCGTGACCCCCGTAGTGCCGCAGTGGGTTTTTCACATTTTCGAGGAAATTGCTGAAAGACAAGGTAAGTCTGCAGTGGAAGTTGCTAAGGCAATCCTCTTGCAGAGCCAGAGCGACGAGACGGTGTTACATGATCTGTCACCGTATTTCTGGCGCGACTACCAGACACGCACAGGTGTGTGGGCTGGAAATCCGGGTTGCACGGATCTCAACGAACTGCTTCGGTTTGGCGGAGCGGTCCAACATTTGCACATTCCGCTGTCCAAGTCAGAATGGTTTCAACTGGATCACCTTGCGTACGCACTGTGCCGTACGGTGGACCAGGCGGCGTCCGCTCTTCTTTTGCTATCTGTATACAGTGACCAGTTGATGAACCAGTTTGCTCCGGACTTGATGTTGCAGTTGCCGAGAGGATCGTCCAATCTGCGGAACTCATCCTAGTGGATATCTCAGAAATTCCCAGGTCAAAATCGATGCATTTGGTATACTGTTCGATGGAATACTTTCGCTCATACACAATCGCGGACCGCAAAGAGACAATTGGACAAGCGCCTTGGACAAGCGTCCGACTCACCAGGAGGAAACGAGAATGAAGGAAGTCGTCACAACAGATTTTGAAGTGCGTTGGGGTGAATGCGACGCAGCAGGTATCGTGTATCATCCGAATTACATCGATTGGTTCTCTGTGGCGCGGATGCGTTTCCTGAAGGAGAACGGAATTTCATACATGGAGTCTTTTCACGACAACGGGATCGTGCTAGTGGTGATTGACGTCCAATGTCGGTACAGGAAGACTCTGCGAGCGGAAGACATCGCTCATGTGAGGGCTCGGCTGAAGTCGCTGACGAGAACGAGAATCGCGCTCGGGTATGAAGTGTTGAATGACGCAGGCGAGCTGTGTGCGGAGGGGACAACGGAGCACGCGTACGTGGACATGGCGACCAATAAGGCGGTCAACATTGCGAAGAGAAGCCCTGAACTGTGGAGTCTCTTGCAAAAACTTCAAATACAAAATGCGTAATGTGGAATTGACTTCGCCGAAAGGGTCGTGCTAATATAAGCTCTGTCCCTGATATGCGGCTGTAGCTCAGAGGGAGAGCACCACCTTGACACGGTGGGGGCCACAGGTTC
>CAZYAH010000324.1:0-2913 GCA_964645595.1 uncultured Alicyclobacillaceae bacterium
TTGCAGCGCCTTGATCACGTCCTGGCGGCTGATTACGCCGACCAGCTTGCGGTTTTGCACGACGGGCAAGAGTTCAATGCCTTCCCAGACCATCTTGTGCGCGGCGAGGGCAATTGGCGTCTTCGGCGACACCACGTGCGGCTGGCGCGACATGTACTGCTCGATGTCGTCGTCGAGCGGCGCCTCGGCGACGTCCCGCGCCGTGACCACGCCGACCACCCGGTACGACTCGTCCACCACCGGCACTCGGGCGTGTCCCGTCGACTCCACTACCTCTAAGTAGTCGCGAACCGTCTGCCCCCGCTTCAAGACAGCCAGTTCCTGGTTCATGAGGACGTCTTCGACGAACACGATGTCCTTCTTGATCAGCCGCTCGTAAATCGCCCGGTTAATCAGCGTCGCGGTGGTAAACGTGTCATATGTGCAAGAGATAATCGGCAGCTGCCGCTCGTTGGCGAGTCGCTGCACTTCTTCGGAGGCCTCGAAGCCGCCTGTGATGAGCACCCCCGCGCCGTGCTCGAGCGACGTCTTCTGCACCTGTTCGCGGTTGCCCACAATCATCAGGCTGCCAGGCTCGATGTACCGCACCGCCGCCTCCACTTTCATGGCGCCGATGACAAACTTGTGCAGCGTCTTGTGCAGGCCGTCCCGTCCGCCGAGGACCGTTCCGTCGACAATGTTGACCACTTCGGCGAACGTCAGGCGCTCAATGTGCTTCTTCTGCTGGCGCTCAATCCGCACCGTCCCAATCCGATCGATGGCGCTGACCAGGCCGAGCAGTTCCGCTTCCTTGATGGCCCGGTAGGCCGTCCCTTCGCTGACGTGCAGTACTTTCGCCACGGTCCGCACGCTGATTCGGCTTCCGACCGGGAGCGACTCGATATACTTGACAATCTGTTCGTGTTTCGTACTCATGAACCGTCCTCCACAACGTTGTCCGATTCACCACGGCACCATTATACACCCCGCGCACCGGGAAACCTGGAAAGGCAGCGCAAGAAGTGAGACACTAGCATGGAATACTTGTCCGCAAGGAGGGAGCGCGCGTGGCGAAGAACGCGCCCAACAAGTGGTCCATCGATTATCTGATTACCCCGGTTCGCTATCCGCGCCTCACGTACGGGATTCGGATCCTGGTTTTGCTCGTCGGGTGTTTTATCGGCGCAGTGTCCGTGAACAGCTTTCTGGTGCCTGCCCACATTCTCGCGGGCGGCGTTACCGGTGTCGCCCAAATGATCCACCACTTCACCAACTTGCCGATAGGCACCCTGTACTTTGCCTTGAACGTACCCCTGTTCATCCTCGGCTACAAGTACCTGGGCAAACAGTTCGTCGTCCTCACCGCCATCGGCATTGTGGCTTTCTCCATCTTTACGGACGTGGTGCACATCCAGTTTGACCTTCCTTTGGACGATCCGCTGCTCGTCGGGCTGTACGGCGGCGTGCTGGGCGGAGTGTCCAGCGGCCTGATTATTCGCGTCGGCGGATCTGCCGGCGGCACCGACATCCTGAGTCTCGCGTTTCACCGCATCTCCGGCAAGAGCGTCGGTTCCTTGTCGTTCGCCTTCAACGCTGTCATCGTCCTCTGCTCCATGACGGTGTTCAGCGTCCCCGCCGGAATGTATACCCTGGTCTCCATGTTCGCGACGTCCCGCGTCGTCAACGCCCTGATGCACTACCAGAACCGCAAGACGGCCCTCATCGTCAGCGCCAAGGCTCAGGAGATCTCCAAAGCCATTGCGAAGCAACTCAACCGCGGCAGCACGTTGTTGAACGCATCAGGCACTTACACCAACTCATCCGTCGGCGTGCTGATGTGCGCGCTCACCCACTTTGAGCTCGCCGAGTTGAAGTGGATCTGCACTTCGGTGGATCCCAACGTGTTCATCACGGTGCTTGACACGACGGAGGTCGTCGGCCGCTTCCGCAACCTCCCGGTTTAGAGATGGCCTTCGGCCGGATGTGCTTTCGACGAACTACCGCAGTTCTTTCAAGTTTAGCACAGGATGACTTTGTCAATAACTAGAAGTAGAGGAAACGCCGCGAGCTGAAGTGCCTCGCGCACGTGCAGAGGAAGGAGGAAGGAACGTGAAATACGTACCGTCGACCATCGTCGGGTCCGTACTTGCGCTCATTGTCGCCTCGTGGCCAGCCGTACAGGCGTGGAGCGAAGCCAGCGCGGTGAACCACTACTTTGCGCACTTGTTATATCTGGTGGCCGGGGCGCTGTTCGGGCTGCAGACTGCGTGGTGGGCACACCCAACGGTCAGTGTTGCTCGTTTCGACGATGGAGGTGTCAGTTCGTGAAGCGCACGACTGGACAGGCAACGCTTCTGGCGTACCTGGGCGTTGGCATGCTCATTCTCGCGTACTTTCCGGGGATTCAGGAGCGGATCGAAAATACGCGGTTCTTCCACGCAGCTTGGCACGTCCTGCTGTTTGTCAGCGCGGCGTGCGTGGTTTACGGCCTGGAGACGTTGCGCAGTTACGCCCGCCGCTACCGGCGCATGACCCAGTGAGCTGCGCCGCAAACTTGCACCCGCCAGAGAAGCAGAACGACCTCAACTGCCTGCTCAAGACCAGGAGAGCAGGCGGTTTTCATTTCTCCCGCAGATTGTCCATCTTCCCAGACTTCCCCACCCCACCCCCACAACGGGCCAGCGCCTCCCGAACCTATGAATTGAACCGAGCGATACATAGAGGCTGGAGGAGCGACGATGACATCGATGAAGCTGAAATGGCTTGCAGGAACTTTGCTGGTTTTGGCAGTGTCGGGCTGTGGCGACAGCTCCGGCAGTCAGGCGGCGGGCAGCCCATCCCCGGCGAACGCAACCGTGCAAAACTCCCCCCACTCCACCCGCGCCTCTGCCGAGGCTGACAACTCTGCCACAGGCAAGGCCACTGGGAAGGACA
>CAZYAH010000325.1:0-2853 GCA_964645595.1 uncultured Alicyclobacillaceae bacterium
AGTAGGTGAATCGCGTGCAGATTCTCCAGTTGGTCGGAATCGGGCTGACGGCGACAGTCCTGATTGCTGTGCTGCGTCCCAAGGCACCCCAGTTCGCCATGATGGTCGGCATCTTGACCGGGATCATCCTGTTGGCATCCGTGGTTCAAAACATGGAGTCGGTCATCACGACGCTCTCTGACTTGTCCAACGCCGCGAAGGTGGACCATGGATTCTTGTCGACCGTCCTGAAAATCATTGGCATCGCCTACATCGTGGAATTCGCTGCACAGGTAGCCAGGGATGCGCAGGAAGGGGCTTTGGCCGGGAAGATTGAACTGGCGGGCAAGGTTGGGATTGTCATCATGGCCCTTCCCATTGTCACCAGCGTGGTGGAGTCCCTCGTACACCTGTTGCCGTGAGGAGGTGCGTCGTCGCCGTGTGGAAGCAACTGCTACTGACCATGGTCACGGTACTGGCTCTGCTCCTCGCGTGCAACGTGATAGCGCGAGCGGACAGCACGGGTCCGCCGGAATCCGCCGCCGCGGTCCACGCGCAGGGCCAGTCGGGCGAGATGTCGGTTCAGGACCCAGGCTCGACTGACCTGCCGGCGGCGCAAATGTCCAATGTGGACGAGACCGTCAACGAACAGCTGCAATCGCTCCCCACTCAATCCCTGGAACAGTTCTGGCAACGGCTGCAGCAGGATTACGGAGGGTACCTTCCCAACGGGTCTGGACAAAGCCTAATCCACGCTGTCATGACGAGCGGGGGGTTCAACGTCAACGGACTGGTGAACGGACTTTTGCGCTACTTTTTCGCCGAGGTGTTCGACAACGCCGAGCTTTTGGGAGGCATCCTGCTGCTGGCCGTACTGGCGGCCATGCTAGAGTCTCTGCAGTCGGCGTTCGAACGGCAAACGGTGAGCGAAGTTGCTTACGCGATGATCTTTCTCGTCCTGTTGGTCATGGCGATTGGCTCCTTTACGGAAGCGGTGGGCTACGCCCGGCACGCCATCCAGTCGATGAACGACTTCATGCTCGCGACGGTGCCGCTGGTTGTGGCGCTCTTGGCAGCCTCCGGGGCCCTGGCATCCGCGGCGTTTTTCCAACCCGTCTTGCTGTTTTCCGTCCATTTGATCAGCAACGTCGTGTTCCTTGTGGTCTTTCCGCTGATCTTTTTCGCGGCGGTGCTCGACATCGTGAGCGCTCTGTCTCCTCGCTACAAGCTGACCAGGCTGGCAGGCTTGTTGCGGACAATCGGCGTGGCATCGCTCGGGCTCGCGCTCAGCGCGTTCATCGGCGTCACTTCCGTACAAGGGCTTGGCAAAGGGATTGCAGATGGCGTAGCACTGCGGACAGCCAAGTTCACGGTCAGCACATTTGTTCCCGTCATCGGCAAGGCTGTCGCTGACGCATCCGAAACCGTCGTCAGTGCATCGCTGCTGGTGAAGAACGCGGTCGGCATCGCGGGGCTCGTCGTCATTGCCTGCATCGCTCTGTTTCCCGCGCTCAAGATCCTGGCCCTGTCCTTTATCTACAACGGCAGTGCCGCCCTAATGCAGCCGCTCGGCGATACGCCGATGGTGTCGTGTCTTGCGGCGCTCGGCAAAAGTCTCATCCTCGTCTTCGCCAGTGTGGCAGCCGTTGCGTTGATGTTCTTCCTCGCCATTTGTATTCTGCTGATTTCGGCCAATCTGACGGTGGTGATGGCATGACGGCGCTGGGAGAATGGCTGAAGCAGTTGATCATGGTGGTGCTGCTCGCTGTCTTCGCCGACTTGCTCCTACCGACCAAGGCGATGCAAAAATACGTGCGCGTGGTCATGGGGTTGGCCGTCATTGCTGTGATTCTCCAGCCGCTGACTCCACTCTTCAGCGGAGACTGGGCCGGGCGACTTGCAGACTACGCGACTGGGATGGTACTGGGAAACGACACATCCGGAGTCGCTCGCGGCGCCGCGGATGATTTGAGTGCGACGCTGCAACGGGAGCAGGACGAGCAGGCCAACCAGTTGGTGACAGATCAGTTGCGGCGTCAGTTGGCGCAAGAACTGAACTGCACGCCAGTATCCATTCAGATCCGCGGCGTACGGCAAGGGGCCTCCGCGATTGTTGCAGACGTCGAGTTAACCCGAGCCGACGCGGACAAAGTCGGCGAAGTGCGCAGTTGGTTGGCACATCAGCTCGGTGTTTCGGAGGCACAAGTCAACGTCCGCAGCACAACAGGGAGGTGATACGGATGGATTTAAAACCATTGCTGCAGAACAAATGGCTCTTGGTCCTGGCGGTGATTGGCGTGGTCTGTATCTTGGTGGGTTCCTTTTGGAAGCCGGCGGAAAGCGTTCGGACAAACTCGGTTCAAGCCGCATCCGCAGCCTCGTCCCAGGTGCCGGGACAAAACGGGGCACAAGCTGCGTCGACGACCGACCCCAATGATCCTACCTTTCTCTACGAGTCGTTGTACGACAAGAAGTTGGCAGACATGTTGCGCCAGATCCAGGGCGTCAACGACGTGTCCGTCATGGTCAAGCTCGATACGAGCACCAGTTTGAAAGTGGCGACCAATACGAAAGAGACGAAGCAGAACCAGGGTGGGAACGGATCGAGCACATCGACGACGACAACCGTTGATGAGTCCGTCTTCACGCAGCGTCTGTCCGACGGCAGCAGCACGCCGTTTGTCGTCGAGTCCGCGGCGCCCAAGGTGAGAGGTGTTCTGGTGGTGGTCGATGCGGAAGATTTTTTTGTAGCAAAATCCGAAATCATTGACGCAATTAAGAATGTGTTGGACGTGCCTGCATATAAGATTAGCGTGGAGCCCAAAAAGAGCTAATCGTAGAAGATTGGGAGGAATGTACAAGTGGTGAAAAGGC
>CAZYAH010000326.1:0-2805 GCA_964645595.1 uncultured Alicyclobacillaceae bacterium
TGATTATCACGGGTCTGATGATAGGACTCATCTTTTCGGAACTGGACGAAACGGTCGTCAATACCGCTTTGCCGACCATTATCCGGGATTTGAACGGGCTGTCGCTGTACGGATGGGTGGCCGGAGTGTACATGCTCGCCATGACGTCCTTTATGCCTATTCTGGGAAAATTGGCTGATCTCTACGGCCGCAAACGCCTCTATATCGTCAGCATGAGCTTGTTCATCGCGGGATCCGTGGTGAGCGGCTTCGCGACCTCGATGCCAATCCTGCTCATCGGGCGGGGTATTCAAGGCGTCGGCGCAGGGGGCTTGATGCCGCTGGCGATGGCCATCTTCGGCGATTCGTTCACGGTCGAAGAGCGGGCCCGAATGCAAGGGGTCTTCGGTGCCTTCATGTTCATTCCGCAGCTGCTCGGGCCGTTGATGGGCGGCTATCTTACGCAGCACATCTCGTGGCACTGGATTTTCTGGATCAACATTCCGGTTGGCGTTCTCGCTGCCATCGTCCTTTCCGCCGGTTTGCGCGAGTCGAAAGGCGAGAACAAGGTGAGCATCGACTGGGCGGGTGCGTTCCTGCTTGTCAGCTCCATTGTTTCTTTGCTCCTCACGCCCGTGCTTCACGAAAACGAAGGCTACGCGTGGAACTCGCCCATCCTCATCACTCTCTGGGCGGTTGGCGCTGCGTTACTTGGCTTGTTCGTGTTCGTGGAAGCCAAAGCGAAAGAGCCGATTCTGCCCTTGCATCTGTTCCAGAACCGTACGTTTGTCGTCTTGTCCTTGATTGTATTCACGCTGGTGCTCGGCGTTATGGGGGCGTTTTCGACGTTTCAGTTCTTTGCGCAAAACGTCCTTGGTCTCACGCCGATTGAGTCCGGCTACCTGAACTTGCCGATGATGGTGGGGGCTGTGCTTGCGAGCGTGATTTCCGGACGACTGATGACCAAAGTCCCGTACCGATACATTTACTCGGTGTCACTCATTCTGCCGGCCCTCGGCTTTTACCTGATGACTGGCATCGACATTCACACCAAGGTGATTGTGATTATCGGCTACTTCGTCGTGCTTGGGCTTGGCTTCGGTGTCTTGTTCAACAACAATCTCATCATCCAGGAATCCGTACCCAAAGAACACAGCGGGATTGCCCTGTCGTCGGTCACCTTGTTCCAGTCCATCGGCATGACCATCGGGGTGAGCATCTACGGCAGCATGCTGGCATCCGAAATTACGTCCGGGATGAGCGATATCGCGGGAAAATTGCCGGCAGGCAGCGCGGGAGCCCTCGGCCAGGTGGTTCGAGGAGGAATTCCCCAGGGTCTCGATGCAGGGCTGGTGGAGCAGATCAAAACCGTCTTCGCGAACGCGTTCCAGCATCTGTATTGGGTGTCGTTCGTGGTCTCCCTGGTGGTAGTTGTCCTCTGCTGGTTCCTGAAAAAGGAGGTACTGTCCGTCCAATCCTCGAAGGAGAAAGAACCGCAGCAAGAAGTGGCTCCTTCGGAAGCCTGAATAAGAGTGCAACGGCACGGTCCGCGAGGTCCGTGCCGTTGTAGCATGGAAATCGTCTTGTCCGTTCGCTGCGCGCTCTGCGGCCAGGCAATTCCGATTAAAGGCCAAGTTTGCCGAGAATATAGAACACGAGAAGCGGAATGACGTGTGCAAGCGGCAGCGAGTACACGGACTTCGCCACCGAAAACCCGCTAATCTGGCGAGCCTGCAAGAACGGGAAGAAGCTCGCGTAGAGCAGCGCGACAAGTACACAGAGTATACCGGCTGTCAGTGAGAGGTTCACGAGGACAATGCCAACGAGCAGAGCCAGCGATACCGGTACAGCAGCCGCTGCAAACGCTCTGAAATACTGTTCAAGGGAACCTTTTCCCTTAAAGATCTGCGCCAAGACGAAGTAAGACAGAGCGTAAGACGCCCCGAAGAGCGAGATTTGAATCAAGGACTTCAGGATGATTGAGAACCACGGGAAAGAATCTCCGAAACCGGAGTATCCGTCAATGCCGCCCATCGACAAGATGCCGTAAAACGCGCTTCCGAGGCCAAGGGCATCGATGATGCTGGAAATTGCTTTTTTGATAAATAAGACGGAAAAGATACCTAATAAGAAACCAGGAATCAAATAAAGAACAATGACGCTGACAAGATCTCCGCTTCGCTGCAATTCGCTGCTCAGGGCATCTGGATCCTTGATCCCCAATTTCACATACTGCACAAATCCATTAAACCACTGTGCTGCTCCACTCGCCTGCGCTGCGCCGGAGCCGGCCGCGTCTGTTGCCGATGTCGCTGCAACAGCACTTGGAGCTTCGGAACATTCGTGTGGTACGCCCTCCGTAATTTGAGCCCCGCAACGTGTGCAAATTGCCATTCCTATCCCCATTCCTTTCTTTATGGTATATTGGCTCCCCAAATCCTGACGCATCGCAAGTTCGGGCGGCACGTGTCGCTGTACCGCCTCCGGAAAGCGATGCCTTTTCTATGTCGCACGATTCGGGGAATCACCCTAGTAGGAAGGACATTAAGACGATAATTATTGTAGCGAAAATGTCAATATTCAAAAAAGATGTCTGCGCTGCATGTTCGACAAACAAACGGCCCTCCCGAGAACCGGCAGAGCCTGAATGGGGTGTAACATCTTAAACGGCAATCGAGTGGTTATTCTACTTGTTCGGAACCTCACTTTGTATGGCCACTGTGTTCCCTTCGGAATCCGTGAAGAAAGCCATCCAGACAGTGACGTCGCCTAATTTGCCGATTTCGTGAGGGGCTCCCTTAAACACCACGCCTCGCGAGGTCAAGA
>CAZYAH010000327.1:0-2803 GCA_964645595.1 uncultured Alicyclobacillaceae bacterium
GGCGCTGCGTGGATGAGTCCGAATGTAACAATGGTTATCAAAAAAAGGACCAGAAGCGATTGCAGAGAGCGGCGGATGAGATATTCGGTCATGGTTACCTCCTGCAGTACGTCATCGTGGACTCGGCGAAGTTCCGAAAATGCGACCGGGTGGATTTCTCCGAACGGGATCCAAAACCGTAACGACGAATACCGAAGCAATCAGGTGCTTACTAATAATCAATCACTCTCGAGAACCCAAGGAACTAAAATTTTTATGCTCGTCCTAGCCTCTTAACATTACCAAATCCCAGATTATTGCGTACACTTTCATGAAGTCAAGATTGCCGAAGAGGGAGGGGGTTAAAAGGAGCTGAGCAGCCGTTGCTAAAGGTAAAGAGAAGTGTGAAAGTGAAAAATTTGTCCCTCCGCGAACAGCGGCGTCTTCTCGTCCGGGTGGCCAAGTCCCAGCTCGGCGTGCCGTACTGGTGGGGTCACCAGGTTCCGAATTACGCGCCAGTCAACGGCCGAACGGGTTTTGACTGCAGCAATTTCACATCTTGGGTCTACAAGACTGCGTTGGGCATTCGATTCAGCAGTTCCTCGCGCCGTCAGCGGTTCGAAGTTGGTCGGCCCGTTCCGCTCAACAAATTGCGCGTAGGTGATCTGCTGTTCTTCAAGACTCGCAAGAATCCGACCGGCGGCAGCCACGTCGGCATGTACATTGGCCGTGGACAAGCCATCCAGGAGGGAAGGGCGCACGGAAAGGTTACGATTGTGGATGTAAGCCCCAACTCGAAGTTTGGCCGAAGATTGGTGTTCGCCCGCCGGGTGCTTCCCTGACCCGGCGCGAACATTCGCGTTGTCGGAACGATGGCGAGATCATCATCTCTCTATTCAGAAATATGATATTATTTACATGGAAACTATGGGAAAGAGCCAGCGTTATTGCTCATACGGTGTAAGGACGTCAATCGAGAATCAGTTTCCCGAGGGTTCCGAAATTTGTGAACAAATGGGAGGTTGTCGTCATGGCGGGAAATTTTCTTACACCAGCGGAAATTGCAAAGGTAGCCTCCGATGCTGGGGCAGACAAGGCTAAGTACAGCGTCGGAAAACTCTTGGTCCTCGGTTTTCTTGCCGGCGCCTTTATCGCGCTCGGCGCCTTGTTCGACATCCGAGTGACAGCCGGTTTGCCGGAGCAGTGGGGAACGCTGAAAAACCTGATTGGCGGTGCTGTGTTTCCGATTGGACTGATGTTTGTGGTCATCGCGGGCGCCGAACTGTTGACCGGGAACATGATGACGTTGCCCATCGCGCTGCATGACAAGCGGATTACACTATCTGAGCTCGCCTACAACTGGTTTTGGGTCTTGATTGGCAACCTGGTCGGCTCCTTGTTCGTCGCGCTCGTCTTCGGCGTTTGGGCGCACATGCTGACCGTTGCGCCCTATGACAAGGCGACCATCGCCATCGCGGTCACGAAGGCGCAATTGCCGTTTGACGCCACAATTGCGTCGGCCATCGGCTGCAACTGGCTAGTCTGTCTTGCCGTCTGGCTTGCATACGGCGCGCGGGACATCACGGGCAAAATTCTGGGCATCTGGTTTCCCATCATGGGTTTCGTGGCCATTGGCTTCCAACACGTGGTCGCCAACATGTTCTTCATCCCGGCTGGAATTTTTGTTGGCGCACCAGTAAGCTGGGGGGCCACTTTGATGGAATGGATTGGCGCCTTTATCGGAAACGCCATCGGCGGCTGGCTGTTTGTCGCGACGGCGTACTGGTACGCGTATCTGCGCGGGCCGAAGAAAGCGGTTGCAGCGGGCGCGGTTCAGGAAACGGCGCAGTCGCAAGCCTGATGATCTCATGTAGGAGGCCAGTGCGTCCGCCGCAGGCGACTGGCCTCTCTCCGTCGTACGTTGTACCTTTTCGCCTCGCGCAAGAGCATGCGGACAACGCGCCGAAAGCTTAAAACCAGGAATGTCGGATAGGGGGGCAGTATCATGAAGCAGGATTACCTGCACCTCGAATTGGACGGCAATCCGCTTGAGGTGGAGCCGGGGAGCACCGTTCTGCAGGCGATACTCGGGGCGGGCATAGAGCATCCGCACGTCTGTTACCATCCTGCCCTCGGCCCAATCGAGACGTGCGACACCTGTATCGCCGAAGTGAACGGACAGTTGGTGCGAGCGTGTGCGACGCCCGTCGCAGACGGCATGGTGGTCAAGACCAAGTCGGTCCGCGCCCGGTTTGCCCGCAAGGAGGCGATGGACCGCATCCTGCGCAATCACGAACTGTACTGCACCGTCTGCGACAACAACAACGGCAACTGCACCATCCACAACACCGCAGTGCAGATGAAAATTGAACACCAAGCGTATCCGTTCGAGCCGAAACCTTACGAAGTGGACGATTCCAACCCGTTTTACCGGTATGACCCGAACCAGTGCATTCTCTGCGGCCGCTGTGTGGAGGCCTGCCAGAACCTCCAGGTCAGCGAAGTGCTGTCGATTGACTGGAGCCGCGAACACCCGCGTGTCATCTGGGACAACGACGTCCCAATCAACGAGTCTTCCTGTGTCTCTTGCGGGCACTGCGTCACCGTGTGTCCCTGCAACGCGTTGATGGAGAAGTCGATGCTCGGCGAAGCCGGCTTCCTGACCGGAATTGAGCCGACCACCTTGGGCAAGATGATTGACGTCACCAAGCAGGTGGAGACGAGCTACACACAAATTTTCGCGATTTCCGACGTCGAGGCCGAGCTCCGCGAGGCGCGGATCAAAAAGACGAAGACGGTTTGCACCTACTGCGGCGTCGGCTGC
>CAZYAH010000328.1:0-2801 GCA_964645595.1 uncultured Alicyclobacillaceae bacterium
ATTCGGATCACACTCTCGTACACCTGCTTGCCCTCTTCCATTCCCGTCACCCGGCCAATTGCGCGCGAATTGCCTGGCGCAGTTCGTCAATGTCAAACGGTTTTGTGAAATGAGCCAATGCGCCCATTTCCATGGCTTCCTGGATGAGGTCCAGCTCGCCGTACGCTGTCATCATGATGACCTTGGTATCCACCTGCAGCTTCCGGATGTTCCGCAAGATCTCCAGACCGTCCATGCCCGGGATCTTCATGTCCAGAAGAATCAAATCGGGTGATTCTTCCTTGACGATATCCAGCGCGGTCGGCCCGTTGGGAGCCTGAAACACCTGGTATCCTTCCTGAGCCAACACCTCTTGCAGCAAAACCCGGATGCCAAACTGGTCATCCACAATCAGTACCTTCTTCGCCAACGCACCAAGCCTCCTCTTGGCAACCATCCCCTAGCGCCCTGTGCGAAAAATGAAGTACTGTGGCACGGACCAAGTTGTACTGATTTAGTCCCGATACTGGCGATCAACGTTCTTAATTCGGCAATGTCCGTCAAAATTCCTGCATTCTGGCTCAAGATCTGTGTGTAGCAGGCAATTTCTCCCCCGTACATGCGAAGGCCGTCTCGCAGCGCGGCGTGTAACCCGCGCGGAGACGGCCCGTTGGCGACTTCAGGATTAGCGGTTCAGGACTTGCGATTCAGTGCGGCCCGCACAAATTCGCGGAAGAGAGGTTGCGCGCGGTTTGGCCGGGACGTGAATTCCGGATGGAACTGCACGCCGACAAACCACGGATGGTCCGGAACTTCCACAATTTCCACCAGCCTGCCGTCCGGCGAGGTGCCCGCAATGCGCAACCCCGCCTCCTCCAGCACATTCCGGTACGCGTTGTTGAATTCGTAGCGGTGGCGGTGCCGCTCGGTCACCCAGGTTTCCTTGTAAGCTTGTCCCGCGAAGGAGTCCGGGATCAGGCGGCACGCGTACGCGCCAAGCCGCATGGTCCCGCCTTTGTCCTCGATTTCCTTTTGCTCGGGCAAGAGGTCGATGACCGGGTGCGGTGTATCGGCGACAAACTCACTGCTGTTGGCGTCTTTCAGTCCTGCCACATGGCGCGCGAATTCAATGACCGCAATCTGCATGCCGAGACAAATGCCGAAATACGGGATCTTGTGTTCGCGAGCGTACTTGGCGGCAAGGATCTTGCCGTCGATACCGCGGTCGCCAAAGCCGCCAGGCACCAAAATTCCATCTGCGCCCGCCAGCAGTTCGTCTACGTTCTCTTCCGTCACGTCTTCCGAGTGAACCCACTGGATTTCGACGTTCGCGTTGTTTTCGTAGCCGCCGTGGTGCAGCGCCGCGGAGACGCTCGCATAGGCGTCCGGCAACGCGACATACTTCCCGACCACGGCGATGCGGACGTGTTTTTCCAGCGTCTTGATGCGGTTGACCATGGCGGTCCATTCCGTCATATCCGGCTCCGGCGCCGTCATGTTCAAATGCTTGAGGACGATGTCGTCAAAGCCTTCGGCGTGCATGAGCAGCGGCACTTCGTAGAGGACTTCGGCGTCGCGCGCCTCAATTACTGACTCGACGTCCGTGTCGCAGAACAGGGCCAGCTTCTTTTTCACATCGGCCGTGAGGGGCACCTGCGTGCGGCAGACAATGATGTGCGGGCTGATGCCGATGCTGCGGAGTTCCGCCACGCTGTGCTGCGTCGGCTTCGTCTTCACCTCGCCGCTCATGGACAGGTACGGAATCAGCGTGACGTGAATGTAGACGACGTTCTCGCGCCCGACATCGCTTTTCAGTTCGCGGATTGCTTCCAGGAATGGGAGACTTTCAATGTCGCCGACCGTACCGCCGATTTCGGTGATGACAATGTCGGTGTCGGGAGTCGCTGCTCTGAGGATCCGATCCTTGATTTCGTTCGTAACGTGGGGAATGACTTGTACGGTACCGCCGAGGTAGTCGCCGCGGCGCTCCTTCGTGATGACGGACCAGTAGATCTTGCCGCTGGTCACGTTGTTCGCCGAGGTCAGGTTGCTATCGATAAAGCGCTCATAGTGACCGAGGTCGAGGTCTGTCTCAGCGCCGTCTTCGGTGACAAACACTTCACCGTGCTGAAGCGGACTCATGGTGCCTGGGTCCACGTTGATGTACGGATCGAACTTTTGAATGGTTACGTTTAATCCCCGGTTTTTCAGCAGGCGTCCGAGAGATGCTGCCGTAATTCCCTTGCCTAAGCCTGAAACGACGCCTCCGGTGACAAATACAAACTTTGCCATGCTGGCTCCTCCCTTATATGTTCAAGCCCACAGCCCAAGTCTGGTGCTGCGGCTGCGTCTACCCTGCAACAGCACACAAAAACAGCGCCCCGACCTCAGTTGGCCGGAACGCAGCTTGTATCGAATTTGTCGAGCGCCCACTTACCGCAAGCAGAGCGCGTTCATGAATCCCCAAAGGCTCAGTCTTCTTCCTCGTCTTCCGCCTCTTCCTCTGCGAGGTCTTCGAACTCGCCTTCTGCCTCTTCTTCGTCCTCTTCGTAGTCGAGGTCCTCTTCGTCCTCCGCAGCGACGTCGAAGTCTTCGTCATCGGAGCCGCCGAGAGCCAGACCGAGATCATCCAGTTCCTCAGTTGCTTCTTCCTCGCGCTCCAACTCTTCGTCGTAATCGTCGAGCAGATCTTCGTCGTCATCGCTGAACGCATCGCCGCTCGAACGGATGAACCGCTTGCCTGTCGGCGCCCGTTCCGCGACCTTGTCGACCGGGTACCACCGCTTCAGACCCCAGACGTTCTGGCCGATGCACACGAACCG
>CAZYAH010000329.1:0-2789 GCA_964645595.1 uncultured Alicyclobacillaceae bacterium
CCACATGGGAGATTTTGTCGTCGCACCGTCGCCCACATCCAAGACGATTACCTTTGTTTCCCAGCACAATCCTGGTACACCGATAACGGGAACCATTGTGACGAATGGCGTCACTTTGACCAAAGTACAGACGAATTAAGCTTTTGAGATGTAACGAGGGGTCGATCTACAAGCCATCCTCTGATGAGCTTGCATGGTCGACCCCTTTCACTCAATAACTGAGCAATCTTGCGACAATCACACATGAAATACATACGTGGAGCACAAAAATCCCACAAACATCAAGGCCCCAAACCGAAAGAGCAGAACCGCGGTGCCTTTCACAGCCGGGTGCAACTGCGTTGGTTCCGTGTGGCGGTAGTAGAGCTTTACCACGTACACTGCCGTGGGGACCGTAAGCAGTACGAGCAGCGCCCACGCGGTCAGCCACTGCAGTGCAATCAACGCTAACACGACGATGTACGACACCGCAAAGGCGACGGCAAAGAGCGCACGTCCGCGCTGGCGGCCGAGCAGAATGACGAGCGTCCTCCGCCCGCCTTCGCGGTCTTTTTCCATGTCGCGGATATTATTCCCGAGCAATATCGATCCGATGAGCAAACCAATCGGAATCGACGTCACCGCTGCCTGCGTGGTGACCGAATGCGCCTGAATGTAGAAAGCCAACAACACAATCACGGGCCCCATTGCGATAGCCGCAGCCAGTTCGCCAAACGGCGTGTAGGCCAGCGGCTTCGGTCCGCCAGAGTAGAAGTAAGCCACTCCGAGGCACAGAACCCCGGTCACTGCCACCCACCAGGAGGTTGAAGCGCAAATGTAGACGCCAAGCAGGATCGAGACGGCCACGCAGCCCCATGCGAGCCGGATGACTGTCTCTGGTTTGACGCCGTCCCGTACAATGGTACCGGCAATGCCAACCATTTGCTCGTCGTCCAGTCCGCGCTTGTAGTCAAAGTACTCGTTAAACATATTGGTAGCAACTTGTATCAATATGGAGGCAATCAGAAAGCTGGCGAACAGATCTGCGTGAAAGAATCCCTTCGATAATGCCAATCCGGTTCCGACCAATGTGGGCACGATGGAGGCTGTCAGCGTGAATGGGCGCAAAAGTCGCCAGCCGACGGAAAGCCAGTGCCGAAACGACATTTCTTGTCACCTCCTATCTATATCAATTTCGTTGGCCAATCATTGAGATCATAGCAAAGTAGGGTCAGCGCGACAACGAGCACATGTTGGTTCGCTTTCCGCTCGCATTGGACTTTGTTATACTGGTTTTGTTGACGAGGTGACGAACCCCGGAACTTGATTACATACACATTGGATGACGAATCGGAGGCTGTAGAGAATGCTCGACTGGCAAATCGTGAAACCTTATCAAGATATCATCTTTGAAAAGGCCGAGGGTATCGCGCGGATTACCATCAACCGGCCGGAAGTTCACAACGCGTTTCGCCCGGAGACGGTCAAGGAAATGATTGATGCGTTCAACATCGTTCGCGACGACGCGGAGGTGGGCGTTGTCCTCCTGACCGGCAAGGGCGACAAGGCGTTCTGCTCCGGTGGCGACCAGAGGGTTCGCGGACACGGCGGATACGTCGGCAACGACGATGTGCCGCGCCTGAACGTGCTGGATCTGCAACGACAAATCCGCGCTCTGCCGAAGCCGGTCATTGCGGTAGTCGCAGGTTACGCCATCGGCGGCGGACATGTCCTGCACCTCGTGTGCGACTTGACCATTGCCGCGGACAACGCCCGGTTCGGGCAGACCGGTCCGAAAGTCGGAAGCTTTGATGCTGGCTATGGCGCCACGCTGCTCGCGCGTACGGTCGGTCATAAGAAGGCAAAGGAAATCTGGTTCCTGTGCCGCCAGTACACCGCTCAAGAGGCCTTGGAGATGGGCCTGGTCAACGCCGTGGTACCGCTTGAACAACTCGAAGCTGAGTCGATTAAGTGGGCGAAGGAGATCCTCGAGAAGAGCCCCATCGCCATCCGCTTCCTGAAGATGGCCTTCAACGCGGACACCGATGGGCTGGCAGGCCTGCAGATGCTGGCTGGCGACGCAACGATGCTTTACTACATGACCGACGAAGCGAAGGAAGGCCAACAGGCGTTCCTTGAGAAACGCAAGCCAGACTTCAGCAAGTTCCCTCGCCTGCCATAAGCAACTCTGGTTCCATGCCCCTCCTGGTCAGGTGGGGCGGTTGCATTTTTTGTGGTAGGTAAGGAGCTTGAATCATAATGTCTGTTGCACTGAACGGAACAACGCCAGACTGGCTGTACCGGCGCGCACAGGATGCGCCAGAGACGATAGCGCTGGAGACGCCAACGGATCGTGTGACGTATCGGGAACTGTACGAGTTTGCTGTGCGACTGGCGGGGAAACTGCGGTCTCACGGTGTGGCTCCCCAAGAAAAAGTCGGCCTGTTGTGCAGCAGCGGCCTCGCGTTTGCTCGCGGTCTACACGGCATCATGCAGTGCCGGGCCGTGACGGTGCCCCTGAACTTTCGGCTGGCGCCCGCGGAACTCGCGTGGCAGGTGAACCACGCTGGCGTACGGGTGCTGCTTCACGACACGGCGTTTGCCGACAAGGCAAAGCAGCTTCAGGAGGCGTGCGGCCGGCCTTTGCAAATGATCAACGTGGACGATCCGGTGATCGATTACCCGGCCGCACCACAGACGCACCTCGACATGTCCGACACTTTTGCTGTGATCTATACTTCCGGCACCACAGGCTACCCAAAGGGAGCGGTGATTTCCTACGGCAACCAGTGGGCTTCGGCCATCAACTC
>CAZYAH010000330.1:0-2755 GCA_964645595.1 uncultured Alicyclobacillaceae bacterium
TCCACAGGTGTCCTTTCCACAGACTGTGGAAAAATCCTGCCGCAGATCAAATCAACTCAGCCGCCTAGACCTTACCTGCCTGCCAGTCGGATAGCGACAGCGTCGCGTGCGCGTTCAACGTCAGCGTGTGCTGAACGCCCCGCTGGAGCACATACGTCCCGGCCGCCGCAATCATGGCCGCGTTGTCCGTGCAGAGAGCAATCGGCGGAAAGTAAACCGAAAATCCGTCCTGCTCTGCCCGCGCGCCAAGTGCGCTGCGGAGTCCTCGGTTTGCCGCAACGCCTCCCGCCACAATCACCGTCCGCTGTCCCGTATGTTGCACCGCGCGCGCCGTTTTCTCTACCAATACTTCGACCACTGCCTGTTGAAAACTCGCGCACACGTCCGCGACCACAATCTCTTCGCCGCGGTTGCGGCGCTTCGTCAACTCGTTGGCGACAGCCGATTTCAGGCCGCTGAACGAGAAGTCGAAGCTGTCCTCGTCAATCAGCGACCGCGGAAACGCATACGCCTCCGGGTTTCCCTCTGCCGCCAGCTTATCCACCTTCGGCCCGCCCGGATAGGACAGCCCGACCAGCCGGGCAACCTTGTCGTACGCCTCGCCCGCTGCGTCGTCCTTCGTCCCGCCGAGCTTGGTAAACGTGAGGTCCTCCGACACAAGCAAGAGCTCCGTATGGCCTCCCGACACCACGAGGGCAAGGGCGGGAAAGCGGAGGTCGCTCTCCAGACAGGCTGCGGCGACGTGCCCGGCAATGTGGTGCACGCCGACGAGCGGCAAGCCCGTCGCCAACGCGTACCCCTTTGCGGCCGACACCCCGACGAGCAGCGCGCCGAGCAGGCCCGGTCCGCAAGTCACCGCAATCCCGTCCAGGTCTTGCCACGTCATCCCGGCTTGTTTCAGCGTTTGGTCCACCACGCGCGTCACTGTCTCCACATGCTTGCGCGACGCCACTTCCGGAACCACGCCGCCGAACTGTTCGTGCGTTGTCATCTGCGACGCAATCACCTGGGCTACAATGGAGCGGCCGTCCCTGACCACCGCCGCCGCGGTTTCGTCGCAACTTGTTTCAATTCCCAAGACGTTCACCAGTGCGCCCCCAAGTTCGCCCACATAATCAGGGCGTCTTCGTTGTTGTCTGTGTAGTACCCTTTTCGCACACCGACCGCTTCAAATCCGAGCTTGCGGTACAGGTTCTGTGCGATCACGTTGGACACACGCACCTCGAGCGTCATCCGCACAATGCCGTGAGCGGCGCACTCGGCCATCAAGGCCCGCATCAGCGTCTCGCCCAGGCGCCGTCCGCGGTAATCGGGATCTACCGCCACGTTGGTGATGTGCCCTTCGTCGACAATCAGCCACACCCCTGCGTAGCCGATGACGCGCCCCGCGTGTTCCGCCACGATGTACCGCGCAAAGTGGTTGTCCGCGAGCTCGGACAGAAAAGCCTGGCGCGACCATGGCGCGGAAAAGCAGCGGTGCTCCACCGCCAACACGTCGTCCAGATCCTTCAGAGTCATTCTCCGCAGCGTGATGTCACCACGGCTCTTTGGATCACTCGTGCCCATGGCGGTTCGCGCTCCTCTCGGCCAACTTGGCTTCCGCCTCCACCGGCAGCGCGTAGTTGGGAACCACACTGTGGATCTCCTCGCCGGAAAGCGCCGGCAGCGACTGGCTGCGACTGACCCGGATCAGCGCTGCAGCGAGGCCCCCGGCGACCGCCGCAAGCGAGATTTGGCTCCACCCGCGAGCGTCCGGCAGGGCGTCCAACACTTTGTGCCTCGGTTCAAAGTCGTGGACGGTTACCAGCGGATGGTCCGACTCATCGCGGAATTTCCGCGCTGTCTCCACCCAGGCGTCGACGTCCATCACTTGCTCGGGCACGACAGCGGTCCACGCGGCGCCGTCTTTCCGGTACAAGGCACCGAATGCGCGGCGACGCCGGGCATACAACATCGGCAGCGCCCACACCGGTTCCACCGCGGTCTTGTAGGGCACGGCCGCTTCTGCCATGCCGAGCAGCGTCGATACGGGCGTCAAAGAGATCTGAAGACTTGACGCCATCGCCTTGGCGGTGGCGACAGCCAAGCGCACACCCGTATAGGACCCCGGTCCGACTCCGACCACAATATTGATCAGATCTCTTGCGGACAGGTTCGCGGTGGTAAGGACCGACTGAATCGCAGGTTGCAGAACCTTCGAGTGCCCGCGCGGTACCCAGGATGTAGCGCTGGCAAGGGTTTGCTCATCTGTACCAACGGCGACTGCTGCCACCAGCGTCGCCGTGTCCATTGCTAGAATAGCCATCGTTTCACCCACTCGTCGAGAAGCGCCCAGCTCCTGTCCCCGGTCGCCTGGCAGTGGAATACCCGTTCGTCCAGCTTCGGCAGCGGCTGCCGCACAATTTCGATGGAGAGCGCATCGTCGACGTCGTCGCGGACGCCAGCCGGCCACTCCACCAGGACCGCCCCATCGCCTTCGAGGTAGTCCTCCCAGCCGATGTCGCGGATTGCCTGCTGTACTTGCTCCGCACTGGCCTCGCCGTCCTCGTAGAGCCGGTACAAATCCATGTGGACGAGCGGAATGCGCCCCTCGTATTCAGCGACCAGCGTAAAGGTGGGACTGGTCACTTCCCCTTCCACCCCCAGTCCCTTCGCCACCCCTTTGGAAAACGTCGTCTTCCCGACTCCAAGGTCACCGGACAGCAGGACCACGTCGCCGGGTTGCAACAACTCGCCCAGCCGCTGCCCCAGCAAG
>CAZYAH010000331.1:0-2741 GCA_964645595.1 uncultured Alicyclobacillaceae bacterium
CCAGTCACTGACGCGCTGGGGAGCCCTGGTGCTGGCAGACGATATGCAGCAGGCGGTCGATGTGGTCAACCGGTTCGCCCCGGAACACGTGGAACTGATGGTGCGCGACCCCGAGGTGTGGCTCGACAGGCTGCGGACGCCGGGAGCCGTCTTTCTCGGCCACCACACGCCGGAGTCGGTCGGCGACTACTACGCGGGTACCAACCACGTATTGCCGACGTTTGGCACGGGCAGGTTCTCGTCGGGACTTGGCGTGGACGACTTCCTGCGCCGCATGTCGTACGTAGAGTACACCGCCGGGTCACTTGCGGCACACGCCGCGGACATCTGTGCGCTCGCGGAGGCCGAAGGCCTGCACGCGCACAAGCGCGCCGTGGAAATCCGCGTGGCAAAGGGGGAGGCCAGACCATGAGCGAACAACAGCGGTGGGAAGCGAGGATCCAGCGCGTGACGGGGGAGACGTCCGTCGACCTAACCCTCCGTCTGCGCGGGACGGGTCAGGCGAAGCTGAATTTCCCGGTGCCGTTCTTGCGCCACATGTTGCACTTGTTTGCTGCGCACGGAAAGTTTGACCTTCACATCGATGCGACGGGGGACGTCGACGTGGACGCGCACCACCTGGTGGAGGACATCGGGCTCTGCCTCGGCAAGGCGCTTTACCAGGCGCTCGGCGACAAGCGCGGCATCCGCCGTTACGGCGAGCGGCACACGCCAATGGACGAGACGCTGGCCCGCGCAGTGGTGGATTTGTCCGGGCGGCCCGCATTCGTCCTGCTGGGGGACATTCCCGCGGAGCGAATTGGCGACTTCCCGACCGAACTGGTACGCGAGTTTTTTAAGTCGTTCGCCAACGAAGGGCGGTTTGCGCTGCACCTCGCCATCCTCTACGGAGAGAACAGCCATCACATGGTGGAAGCCCTGTTCAAGGCGACCGCGGCCGCGCTGCGGATGGCGGTTGCGGAAGACGGTTCCGACATACCGAGCACGAAAGGGGTATTGGAGTGATTGCCATCATTGACCTCGGCATGGGCAACCTGTCCAGCGTCCGAAGCGGCTTTGCCCGCGCGGGGGCGGAGACTGTGGTGGTTTCGCGGGGCGAGGACTTTCAGCGCATGATTGCGGAGAATCCAGAGTGGACGGGCCTGGTGCTGCCGGGCGTCGGAGCGTTTGGGGACGCCATGTTTCAGCTCCGTGCCTCGGGGTTGCTGACACAGGTCCGCACTGTAGTCCGCGAGGGGCGCCCACTGCTCGGCATTTGCCTGGGCATGCAGTTGCTCTTCTCCATGAGTGAAGAACACGGGAGCCACATCGGACTTGGCGTCTTCCCAGGCAAGGTGGTGCGGTTCGCGAACCACTTGAAGGTTCCGCACATGGGCTGGAACACGCTGACCCGCGTTGCGAACCACCCGCTCCTCGCGGGCGTGCAGAACGGGGACTACGTATATTTCGTGCACTCCTACCACGCGGTGCTGAACGACATGAACCACCTGCTGGCTGGGGCCGACTACGGCGGAACGCTCGTCCCGGCCGTCGTGGCGAAAGGAAATGTGTTTGGCACGCAGTTTCACCCGGAGAAAAGCGGCGACGTCGGCGAGCAAATTCTCCGCAACTTCGTTCAAATCTGCCAGTCGTGGTCGCTGGCCAAAGGGGAGTCGGCACATGTCTGAGGTGACAGAGTTTCAACTGTTTCCCGCCATTGACATCCTCGGCGGACGCTGTGTCCGGCTGCTGCGCGGCGACTACGGCGCGGAGACGGAGTACCACGCCAACCCCGTCGACGCGGCCGTCCGCTGGATGGACCAAGGGGCGCGCTGGCTGCACGTGGTCGATCTCGATGCCGCCAAATCGGGCTCCCCGGAGAACACGGAGGTCATTGCGGCGATTGTCCGGGAAGCCTCTGCGCGTGGCGTGCAAGTGCAGGTCGGCGGCGGTATCCGCACGGTGGAGACGTTCCAACATTGGATGGACGCGGGTGTCGCTCGCTGCGTGGTCGGGACCGCAGCCCTTGACGTGGAGTGGGTCGCCGACGTCGTGGAACGGTTTGGGAGCGGATCGCTCGTCGTCGGATTGGACGGGCGCGACGGGAAGTTGGCGGTGAAGGGCTGGCTGGAGCAGACCGACACGCCCGTAGTGGAACTGGCTCGCCCGCTGTACGAGGCAGGCGCTCGCTACGCCCTCGTCACCGACGTGGAGCGGGACGGAACCTTGCAGGGCGCAAACCTTGCGCTGGCCAAAGAAGTGCAGGGGGCTGGGCTGCAGGCGATTGCGTCGGGTGGCATCCGTGGCATCGACGACGTGCTGGCGGCCCGCAATGCGGGATTGGCCGGAGCGATTGTCGGCCGCTCTCTCTACGACGGTCGGTTGTCGGTCGCAGAAGCCCTGGCGGCGCTAAAGGGGGAGTCGACATGTTGACCAAGCGCATAGTCCCGTGTTTTGACGTCTTGGACGGCCGCGTCGTGAAGCACGTCGGATTTCTGCAGGACCGCCGCGACGCGGGGGATCCAGTGTCGCTCGCCGAACAGTACTCTCGCGAAGGCGCGGACGAGCTGGTGCTGCTCGACATCTCGGCGTCCGAGGAAGGCCGATTGGCGACACACCGGGTGGTTGCCGAAGTGGCCGAGCGCGTGAACGTCCCACTGACGGTGGGCGGTGGCGTGTCGACGATTGACGACGTGCGGGCGCTGTTGCTGGCGGGAGCCGACAAGGTTTCCATGAACACGGGCGCGGTGCGGAACCCGCAG
>CAZYAH010000332.1:0-2718 GCA_964645595.1 uncultured Alicyclobacillaceae bacterium
TTGCACGTGTATTGTATCACACAAGCGGGACGCAGGAAGTCCCTCTTGTTTCTAGCAAATCGCAGTCATCTCCGCTTGTGCACTTCGGATGGGCCTAAGCTTCAGTGGGAAGCGGCTACCGGAAGCTTGCTGGCCACGTGAGCGACCAGGTCGAGCACCCGGTTCGAATACCCCCACTCGTTGTCGTACCAGGCGATGACTTTTACCATATTGCCTTCCATCACCATCGTGGAGAGTGCGTCGACGATGGCGGAGTGCGGGTTCCCGTTGAAGTCCTTGGACACGAGCGGCTTCGTCGTAAACTCCATAATTCCTTTGAGCTGGCCAGTTGCGGCGCTTTCCAACGCTGCGTTTACCTGTTCGACGGACACTTGCTGCCGGAGTTCGGCGGTCAGGTCGACGACCGAGACGTTCGGCGTCGGCACGCGCATGGCCATACCGTTCAGCTTACCTTTCAAGTGCGGCAATACAAGGCCGACTGCTTTCGCCGCACCGGTGCTGGTCGGGATGATGGACAGGCCGGCAGCCCGCGCCCGCCGCAAATCTTTATGCGGCAAATCCAGAATTTGCTGGTCGTTGGTGTACGAGTGCACCGTGGTCATCAAGCCGCGCACAATCCCAAACGCTTCGTCCAACACCTTCGCCACGGGCGCCAGGCAGTTGGTGGTGCAGGAGGCGTTGGAGATGACGTGGTGCTGATCCGGGTTGTACGCATTCTCGTTGACGCCCATCACAATCGTGATGTCTTCGTTCTTTGCCGGAGCCGAGATAATAACCTTTTTCGCGCCGCCGCTCGTTATGTGAACAACCGCTTTTTCCTTGTCGGTAAACCGCCCAGTCGACTCTACTACGATGTCTACCCCAAGCTTCGCCCAGGGGATGTTGGCCGGGTCGCGCTCTGCCAAGACCTGAACGCGCTGCCCGTTGACGACAATCGCCCCTTCTTCCGCGCGGACTTCCGCGTCGAGGTGTCCGTGGACCGAGTCGTACTCAAGGAGCATCGCCAGCGTCTGTGCGTCCGTCAAGTCGTTGACCGCCACCACTTCAATGTCGTTCCGGCGGAGCGCAGCCCGAAAGACATTGCGACCAATTCGACCAAACCCGTTAATCCCGATTTTCGTCTTCATATTTCGTCCCTCCATGAAGATCAAGTATGGCACTCGCTGCAGCCTCGTCCGTGACGAGGACATCCATTTGGTACGCCTTCGCCGCCGCCGCGATGGCTTTGGCCTTGCTCGCTCCCCCTGCGACTCCCATCACAAGGCGCATATTCTCCAGGTCGTCGAGGCGGAGGCCAACGGTCGTCATGCTGTATACAATCTGTCCAGACTGGTTGAAGTAGTAACCAAACGCCTCCGCGACCGCGCTCTTTTCTTTGAGCTCTGCTACTTCAGCGTCGGCCAACTGCCTCCGGCGGGCCATCTCGAGAGCGTCGCCAATCCCGTGCAGCACGACTGTGGCGCTGCGCACTTGGGCAAGCCGCTGTTGCACCTCGGGCTCCTGCATGAGGATTTCTAGCGACTCGAGACTGAGCCTATCTGGCACGTGCAACATGACGGACGTTCCACCGAGCCGCTCCGCCAATTGCTCGGCTATCGTGTTGGCTTGACCGTACACGGATTCGCCGAGCCCGCCGCGGGCGGGAACCACTCGAATCGGGATGTCCTCACTCTTCTTCGGCATCATTTTCGCCACGGCAGCCATCGTAGTGCCGCCCGTGACGGCGAGCACGTCGTCGGGCCGGAGGGCCTCTCTCAAACGTATCGCTGCTTGATACCCTAGGGTGTCTTTGACCCACTCCTCGCGGTCACTATCTCCAGGCACGATGTAAACGTCAGCAATTCCGAGAACGCGAGACAGCCTCGTGGAGAGCTCTGCCCGGCCCTCAATGGACGCCAGCACCTTGTCGAGTTCGTCAAGCAGAGCGTTCCCTTCTTCCGTTAGAGACATGCCTGCCGCTGCGCTTGCAATCAGCCCTTGCTGGCGGAGAAATTCCACTTCGGCCCGCAGTACCCGCTCTGTTGTGCCCAGCTCGGCGGCGAGCGCACGTCGCCCAATGGGTTGCAACAGCCGGATGCGATGCAGCATCCACGCTCGTTCCTGAAGTGTCTCGATGAGCTCGGGGACAATCCTCCGAGCGACAGAGAGGTCAATGTAGTTCAAGGCGCAGCCCTCCGTGCAGGGACATTTTTCGTCCCGATGGAGCATTTTTTGTCCCGCATACACCAAAAAAAGAAACAGTGTTCGATTACATTGTACGGCAAATGGAAACGAGGTGCAACGGCTTCTGCCGGGGATGGAACATGGATCCGGGCAGATGCCCGTTAGGGGACGATCTGTTTTCGCCGCCACGACGGAGCGATGTTCATTTCCTCCCGGTACTTCGCGACGGTTCGGCGGGAGATGCGAATTCCTTGACGCTGCAGGAGCCTTGCGACCGCTTCGTCGGACAGTGGCCTTTGCTTATTTTCTCCGGCGATGATGTTGCGGATTTCGTGTTTGGCGGCTTGTGCCGATGTCCCGCCGTCTTCGCTTGCAAGTTCCGCCGTGAAGAAAAACTTCATCTCAAACAGGCCCTGCGGGGTCAGCATGTACTTGCCGCGAATCGCCCGACTGACTGTGGATTCGTGCACTCCAATGCGTTCGGCTATCTGGCGCAAGGTCAAAGGTTTCAACTGAGATACGCCACCGTCGAGAAAGTTCCGCTGCACCTGTGCC
>CAZYAH010000333.1:0-2717 GCA_964645595.1 uncultured Alicyclobacillaceae bacterium
GTTTCGCAGGAATCGCTCCGTCGCAGAGTGTCGCGTTGCGAAGGTTGGTGTACGCGACAAACACGTCTGGCTGCGTGTCCCGCATGAGTGCAGCCCACTCTGGTAGTTGGCCGAACTTCGCGATGTAGTACGCCTCACAGGACGAGACGTCTGGCAGCGACCGTTGGGGCGAACCCGTGGCGCTGGCTGCTGGTTGGAGACTCTCTGTCCGCGTCAGCGCGTACCGGACGGCCTTTTGACCTTCCAGCCACGCTGGCAACCCGCGGGAAATGACTGCGGTAATGACTGTATCCGCCACCTCGAGCGCCGTGGCGCCTGCGTCCAGCGCGCCCTGCGTGTGGTAGATCATGCTCGTTTCGTAGCGGCGCGCTGCGTTGATGCCGACCAGTATCAGCTCCTTATCCCTACGGCTGAGCGCGCCGTCCCGCAAAACGGTCATCCGCAAGTCGGTGTAGTGCTGCAGGGCGGCCGGCGCATATTCGTGCATGGTCGCCACCCAGTCCGGAACCTTTCCGTAGATTTCTCTGAAAGTCTGCAAGGGATCCATCTCGCGTGCTCCTCTCAAGACAAGATGTGGTAGAGAAAGACCCGAGGGTACACAGGTCGTGTCCCTCGGGTCTGCGGTTCGACCGGATGGAAAAATCGCCAATTCGTCAAATGGCCGGAATCAAGAGCAGTGCGGCGCCAAAGATGATGATGCCGGCAATCAGCGCCATCACGCAGTAGCCCATGACGTCGCGGATGCTGAGGCGGGCGATGGCGAGCAGCGGCAGCACCCAGAACGGCTGCACCATGTTGGCGACTTCCTCACCCATGGCTACGGCCATCGAGATCTTGCCGAGATACGCCGCGGAGTGGGAGAACTGAGTCGCCGCCTGGATGGCAATGGGACCCTGCACCGTCCAGTGGCCGCCGCCCGACGGGACGAACAGCGTAATGACGAGCGACGCGAGGAAGTTCATAAACGGCAATGTGTACTCGGTCGAGCCGTGAACCATCGCGAGCGCGAGCATCGTCGCGAGCGATTCCTGACCCTTGACGGGTGCATAGGTCATCAGCGCCATCAGGCCGCCGTACAGCGGATATTGAAGAATCAGCGGACCAGATGCGCGAGCTGCGTTGTTGAACGCCTTGATGAAGCGAATCGGCGTCCAGTGCAACAGCATGCCAATTACGGTGAACAGCATGATGACCGAACTCAGGTTGATGGTCGCCTTCATCACGAAGAAGAACTGGTACAAGCCAAACAGAGCGAACAGCACGTTGACAATCCAAGCGTTTTCCAGGCGGGTGGCCAAGGTCTTTTGCGCTGGCACCTCGGGCGGTTGCGGATCTTCAAGTGCCTCTGGGTCAATCTCCGTTGTCTCGGTCGGAGTAATCCACTTCAGGATGAACGGGATCACAATGAGGATAAGCAGCACCGGGATCCAGTTGTACGGCTGATAAATGGTGTCCGACAGCGAGACGAGTTGGTGCGTCTGCGCATAGATGATGTTGACCACCGGGTCTTTCGCCGTGTTGACCAGGGCGATGGAGCTGGAAAACCCGGAAGCCCACGTGATAAAGCCCATGTAAGCCGCTGCGACCAGGAAGCCGAAGTGTACTTTTTGCAAGCGCTTCGCGACTTGTTTGGCGAGCAACGTGCCAATCACGAGGCCGAGGCCCCAGTTGAGAATGGACGCGATGCCGCCGACCAGGTAGATGAGGATGGCCGCTTGCGTCTGGTTTTTCGGCTTTTGAGCCAACCAGACGAGGCCCCGCCGAATCAGGGGCGCCTCAGCCAAGGTGTACCCCGTGACGAGGATGAGGATCATCTGCAGAGCAAAGGTGAAAATGCCTCCGCCCCAGACACCGGTGAACCAGGTTTTGACGATTCCGTCGAACGTCGTGCCCTTGACAAAGATAAAGTCGAGGATGATGACGAGGGCGGTGAGCAGCGCGACAAAGAGAAATGGATCAGGCATCAGTCGCTGCGTGTACCGGACGAACACGTTGGTCAGCGTTCTTAACACTGTCAAACCTCCAATTCAGAGAATTAGATTGGCGTAAAGCGCTTATCGTCGAACAGAAAAAGCCAAGCGTACCAATCATCACGAACAACCTCGACAGGCTTCGACGAGCCGAGTTCGCTCTGGGATGACAGATCGCTTGGCTTCGGCTGTTTTTCCAGAAGTGTTCCCGCACTCCTGGGACAGCGAAAGGACAATCCGTCCGCTATTGAAAGCGCTTTACACAATGTCAATATGATTTTATCGAAGAGATTTTGAGTTATGCAAGATCTATTCGGAAAAAAAGGAGATTTCGCGTTAGTCTTGACCTTTTGACATGAAAGCGCTACACTTTGGGCGAATACGAAAAACGGTTTCTTTGTCTCACTGCGTGTCGAAACACGCGGTGAGAAAGCAAGGAAAGCCAAGTTTTTTGTCATTCAGCGGTTGTCGGCTGGATTGGCAGAGGCTTGGCTTTTTGTGTTGTAGCGAGGTATTCGGAGTCGATGCGATATCACTCGGAACGACACGGCAGTGCACTTCTGGAGGGTCAACTATGAAAAACAAGGTCGTAACGAAGGAGCATGCCATATCGTTCGTAGAGAACGGGAACTCGGTCATGGTCGGCGGGTTCGGGCAGGTGGGAACCCCGCTTATGCTGATTGACGAGTTGCTCCGTCAAGGACAAAAGGATTTGACCATTATCAGCAACAACGTGGGCGAGCCCGG
>CAZYAH010000334.1:0-2714 GCA_964645595.1 uncultured Alicyclobacillaceae bacterium
TCCCGCTGGCGGAATCCTGCGATGGCGACGGCGAACAACGCCAACGCTGCGATGGTGAGCGAGAGTGCGACGGATGCAAAGTGACCTTGCCCGTGAATGAGATCCTGTGGATTGAAGGCAGTGAACACGGTCAGGTATTTCAACCACGAAACGTGATCAGCAAGGGAACTGATCATCTTGAACGCAAAGAAGACCGTTGTGAGGGCGGCGGAACACCCAATCGCCGTACGTTCGTCTCGAGCCATGCACGAGAACACGAAACAGTACGCTCCCACCAACAGGAAAAGCAGCATTCCCACAATGTTCATTTCGACAAACCGCGCAACGTCCAGGTGAGCGTCTTGGACGAGCCACTGCACGCCAAGGAGGCCGGCTACGGTGGTCAATCCACCGATGACGACTACGCCAACGACCAACACCGCGGCCTGGGTCAAGGCGACCTTCGTACGTGAGACCGGTGTGGACAACAGATATGCCATCGATCCGTTGTCCACCGCATGCGCCACGAGTCGGGTGGCGGTCGTGACGACGTAGATGGCCAAGATAATCACGTAGATTAGCCCGTAATATTCTCCGGCGAGGTAGTCACCCACTTGCGAGACACCAGCCTGGTAGCCAATAAGCTGCAACAGTCCTTGCGGTAGACTTTGCAACAGGGAGTTCAGCGCCGATGACTTCATCAGGGACGGATATGCCCAGATGAAGAGCCACAAATAGGCGGACATTCCAATGGCATAGCTCAGCATCGTTTGCACGTTGGTCTTGAGCGAGGTTCGGAACAGAGCGGCGCTCATTCACAACACCTCCTGTTCGGAGTAATAGTGCATGAAGATTTCCTCCAACCCCAATTCGCGGGTGGCGATGCTCAATACGTCGCACTCGGATAGCGCCCGGACAAATCGGTTGTAGTCGCCTTGCACCTCAATGTCGATCTCGCTTCCACGCATCTGAACGATGCGGCAGCCCGCCCTCTCCAGTTTGCTGGTCTCCGCAGCGTCCGCGAGCAACACGGTGAACACCCGGCGCTGTTTGGCTCTTAGGTCCTTGATGTCTTCCAGAGCGATGAGGCGACCGTTTTTCAGGATGCCAACCCTGTCACACACACGCTCCACCTCGGGAAACAGGTGCGACGACATCAGGATGGTGGCACTCCTCTGCTTTTCCTCTTCAATCAACTCGAGGAACCGCTGTTGCATCAACGGATCGAGCCCGGACGTTGGTTCGTCCAGGATCAAGACCTCTGGCCGGTGCATGAACGCGGCGACAATGGCAAGCTTTTGTTTCATCCCTTTGGACATCTTCTTGATTGGGGTACTCGCGTCGAATTCAAACCGCTGGATCAATTCATCCCGGCGCTTCGTGTTCTGAAGCTTCCTCATTCCTCCTAGCAACCGCAGAAATTCCATGCCGTTTAGGCCTTCCAGGAAGCTGATCTCTCCTGGGAGGTAGCCAACCATCTCATGAACTTGTGCCGCGTCTTTCCAGCAATCGTGGTGGCCAATGCTGGCGGTACCTGAATCGGGCCGGAGAAATCCCATCAGGACGCGTATGGTCGTAGACTTTCCTGCTCCGTTCGGTCCGAGGTAGCCGAAGACCTCGCCCTTTTTTACTTCAATGGACAAGTCGGCGATGCCGCGGCCGTTTCGGAATCGTTTGGTCACTTGTTGAAGGCGGATCATCAATCATCAACCTCCCGGTACACACCGCGCTTGATGATGTCGTAGTAGAGGTCCAGTTCCTCGTGCGCCTGCTTGAAAAATTCTTCAAAGTTGTCCTGGTCGGCGTCTGGCACTTGCGCGATGTACTTCTCAAGCATCCCTTGTGAAATCCAGCCGATGATGGTGAAGACCAAGTCCCAAGTCAAGCCGTCACGAAGTTTTTCTCGCGGGAGCAGTGCCGCAACCTGTTCCAGATATTGTTGCGTCGTCAGGGTAGTGGCCCCCATGGCTTTCGCGTACACAGGGTGCTGAGGTTCCTTGGCAATGCGCAGCAGCAACTGGTAGGTCAGAGGATGCTCCTTGCTGAAACGGACCTTGCGAACGGTGACATCCTTTAGCCAGGCAAACGGGTCATCGAATGTCGCCGCGTCTTGTGGCGGAAAGGCGTTGACGTAGTCTTGCAGTGCGCGCTCCACCACATACATGAACAGCGATTCTTTGTCCTCAAAGTACTTGAAGAGGACGCCTTTGGAGATATTGGCCTCTTCGACGATGCGGTTGGTCGAGGCGAGGTCATATCCGCGTTCAGCGAATTCGCGGAGACTCGCCCGGACAATCTCTTGCTGCTTTTCCGCTGGCAGGTTCAAAAACTGCGGCGACGGCAAGAAGATCACCTCGCATGAGGAAGTCGAGAATTTGTCTCGTGACCACGTGGTCACGGTTGATGGTAGACCTTTCAATGCGGTGTGTCAAGGCCGAGGTGATGAAAAAGCCATCGAGGGCTATCTACCAAACGGACAATCGCCAGGCAGTAGCAGGCAAACTCGATGGCTTCAAAAGAAAAGTGCGTAGTCAACTTCAACCAATCGATTAGTTGAATAGCGTCAAAAGTTTGAATATATTATGAACAACGTTTACGTCCTTGAAAGCGTTTGCGATGACATGCTGAGCGGGGAAGGAGGCCGGTCGATGCTCGACTTCTTTCAACATCAGGTCCCAACGAAGATTGTCGGTGGCAGCCCTGGAGTGCTGGCGCAAGTCGGCCCCGAACTGGAG
>CAZYAH010000335.1:0-2677 GCA_964645595.1 uncultured Alicyclobacillaceae bacterium
AGCCGGCTTTCTTTCACACCGAATGCATAGACTTACACCAGCGTCCACAACCATGGAGGAGAACGATGTGGTGAAGTTGAAGAATCTCCTTGTCTGGAACTGTGCGCATTTTTCGGAAATGACATGGATTTCATCCAGGCGGGAGGGTGGCAGGCTGTGGGATACGACTTTGACACGATTGTGAACCGCGTTGACACGGGCTGCGTCAAATGGGATGGCATGAAGAACCGCTTTGGCACTAACGATGTACTTCCCATGTGGGTGGCCGACATGGACTTTCCATCGCCGCCGGAAGTGGTGCAGGCGCTGCGGAATAGGGCGAGCCACGGCGTATACGGGTACGCGATAAGACCGGACTCGTTCTATGAAGCTGTTATCGAGTGGATGAAAAATCGGCACAACTTTGCTGTTGAGCGGGAATGGATTTCCCACAGTCCCGGCGTGGTTGCGGGGCTTGGCCTCATTGTCCGAGCACTGACGGAGCCGGGTGACAAAATTATTGTACAGCCCCCCGTTTACTATCCGTTCTTCAAAGTGATTCAGGCCACCGGGAGAGTCATGGTTGAAAACCCTCTGCGCTTTGAGGGCGGAAGGTACACCATGGATTTTGACGATCTCGAACGAAAAGCCGCAGCGGGCGCGAAAATGTTGATCCTGTGCAGTCCGCACAACCCGGTTGGCCGCGTTTGGACGAAGGAGGAATTGACGCGGCTTGGCGAGATCTGCTTGGCCTACAACGTGCTGGTGGTGTCGGACGAAGTCCATTCGGACCTGGTGTATCCGCAGTATACGCACACGCCGTATGCAGCCATCAGCCGGGAGTTTGCCGAGCACTCCATCACTTGCATTGCGCCGAGCAAGACGTTCAATCTCGCAGGACTGCATACGGCGTTGGTCATCATTCCCAACGAAGACCTGCGAAAGCGCTACAACAAGACGGTGGAAGACCATTTCGTGGGTGGGGCAAACGTATTTGGCGTGGTCGCCGCGGAATGCGCCTATCGGTACGGAGGACCATGGTTGGACGCGCTTCTCGAATATCTACAGGGCAATCTGGAGTTCCTCCTCGACTACTTCACTACTCACATTCCTTCCATTAAAGCCATCCGCCCGGAAGGTACGTACCTGGTCTGGCTGGACTGCCGAGAGCTGGGACTCAGCAACAAAGAATTGGACGAATTCATACTGAAACGCGCCAAAGTTGCGCTGGATAGAGGCCACATCTTCGGGACGGGTGGCGAGGGATTCCAGAGAATGAACATTGCGTGCCCACGCGTGCTCCTTGAGCAAGGGCTGAAGCAAATCGCGGAAGCCGTGAACACCTTGCGCGGATCGAACACCAGATAAGGCCGAACTTCGCAGTGAGGGTGAATAGGCAATAACCTTCCCTTGTCCGAATAGGGTAAGAGTACATGGGCGATTTTGTCTGCAGTTGTCCATATCGGCAAGGGGGCCTTACGTTGTTTGCCTCGCGTGCTCTTAGCGCAAAACAGTACATGGTTCTCTGCTACCTGATTGGACAAGTGACAATTCTGGCGTGGCTCTACCCTCCACCGCACAGGACGCAAGGGATTTACATCCAGGTCATCGACTTGGTTGTGCTGTTTGCCGCAACGGCCGGGATTGTATTCGAGTGGTTCAAGGTTCTGCCCAGAGTGACCATCAAACAGGCAGTGTTGTTCATGTTGTCGATTGTCATTCAAGTGGTGGAACTGTTTGCGCTGTCGTTTTACATCATTGTCAGTTTCAATCCGACATCGTTCGTTGCGCCGGGGTGGGAGCGGGCCACAGTGCAGCCGTTTCGCCACGGCTACGAGTTCTTGTACTACAGCATCACTACGTTCACGGGGACGGGGTACGGGGATGTGACGCCTGCATCCGGTCTGGCCAAGGAATTCGCTTCGTGCGAGATGCTGGTGGGCTGGATCATGAGTACCTTGATGATGGCCTTGTTGGGATCAAAGATCTCACAGTATTTTTTCTACAAGCGAAACGACGGGAAGCCGTGACGTTCTGGCAACACAGATGGAGTTAATTCACCAGCTATTCTCTTTCTCGCATCATTACACCGACCCAATCCGCAAATGCATGTGCCAACACAGCTCCAATGATGTTTTTCGTCAAAAGGACCATTCCTGTAAGTATCACTGCAAAGAAAAATGCCTGCATTGACACCTGACCCACCGTTTTCCACCTGATGTGTCCTGCGAAACGAAAAGAATGCATCCATACAGGAAGGTGCCACAAGATATTCAAAGCAGGAGCACACAAAATCACCCACCAGCCCAGTGTGGGTAGAAGCATTGATACAAACAGCCATCTGAATAAGAGTTCTTCAATTAAGGCCGGATAAAGGAGTATATAGATAGAATGCGTCCAGAACTGAACGAAATCGGATTTGTACCACAAACGAATTGAGTCGGCCAGCCGCCCCAATGGCATTTTGATGATGGTCAACGAAATCCAACACAACAGGAGACCTAGGCACGCGGAATACAACCAATTCCAGGTACCTCTGAAAGGAGTCCCGACTACCGGTTGAAGGGCGTAAAACGTGATGGCTGTCAAGGCGATTCGGAGCCAATAGTGCAAGGGAAATATGTAATACCAATTACCTTTGAAAGAAAGTTTGTCGATTACCGGTTTCAGAGGAGACAGCCAGAACACGTATTCCAAG
>CAZYAH010000336.1:0-2675 GCA_964645595.1 uncultured Alicyclobacillaceae bacterium
GGCGTTCGCCGGCGCGGGTGCGGGAGCCTCTGTTGCGGCAGAATCGCCGGAAACGTTGCCTTCTCCTTCGACTTCAAACGTCACCAAAACGTCTCCGACCACCGCCGTGGTCCCTTCGGGAACCAGGATCTTGGCCACCTTGCCGCTGACGGGGCTGGGCAGTTCCACCATGGCCTTGTCGTTTTCCACTTCAGCGATGGCGTCATCTTCCTGGACAACGTCGCCCGGTTTGACGAGCCACTTCTCGATGCGGCCTTCGTGCAAACCTTCCCCGAGCTCGGGAAGGCGAAATTCGTAGATTGCCATTGTTTTCAACCTCCACAAATTACAGGGTCAGCGCTTTGTTCATGCCGGACAGCACGTGTTGCGGCGTCGGAATCCACTCATCTTCAATGAGGCCGAACGGATAGACCGTGTCCGGCGGGGCAATCCGCAGTACCGGTCCCTCGAGGTAGTAAATGGCGTGTTCGTTGATTTGCGCGATGATTTCCGCAGCCGCCCCGGCCGAACGCTGCGCTTCCTGAACCACGACCGCGCGGTGCGTCTTCTTGATGGAGGCGACAATGGTGTCGATGTCAATCGGATTGATGCTGCGCAGGTCAATGATCTCGGCCGACACACCGTTCTTAGCCAGTTCGTCCGCTGCCTTGAGCGCAGTATGCACCATGGCGCCGTAGGCGATGACCGTCAAATCCTTGCCTTCGCGGACGACATTCGCCTTGTCGAGCGGAACGGTGTACGCTTCTTCCGGCACTTCCATGCGAATCGAGCGATACAGCTTCATGTGTTCGAGGAAGATGACCGGATCATTGTCGCGAATCGCCGAGATGAGCAGACCCTTCGCATCGTACGGGTTGGACGGAATCACGACGCGGCAGCCCGGCGTCTGCAGAAACAGCCCCTCCAGGCTGTCGGCGTGCATTTCCGGCGTCTTCACGCCGCCGCCGAAGGGAGAGCGGAACACAATCGGGCAGGTGTAGCGGCCGTTGGTGCGGTAACGCATGCGCGTTGCCTGGCCGGCAATTTCGTCCATGGTCTCGAACACGAACCCGAAGAACTGGATTTCCGCAACGGGCCGGAATCCCTGCATAGCGAGGCCGACGGCCAACCCGCCAATGCCGGACTCGGCGAGCGGGGTGTCAAACACGCGGTCTTTACCGTACTTCTTCTGCAGCCCGTCGGTTGCGCGGAACACGCCGCCGTTGTTGCCGACGTCTTCGCCAAACACGAGGACGTTCTTGTCACGCGCCAATTCGAGGTCAAGCGCGTTGTTGATAGCCTGGATCATCGTCATTTGTGCCATGGTTTACGCTTCCTCCTTTGCGTACTCGGCGCGCTGCCGTTTCAGCGACTCGGGCAGGACTTCGAACATGCTGTCGATGAGGCCAGGGATGGTCATCTTCGGATATTCGTCCGCTTTCTTCAGTGCGTCGTTCAGCGCTTCGCGGGATTCTTCCATGGTCCGTTCCTCGTCCTCGTCGGACCACAGTCCCTTGCCTTGCAAATATGCGCGGAACCGAACGAGCGGGTCTTTTTGCTCCCATTCGTTTTCGAGGTCTTTCGTGCGGTAGCGGGTTGGGTCGTCACCGCTCATGGTGTGCGGCCCGAACCGGAACGTGACAGCTTCAATCAGCGTCGGACCGTGCCCTTCGCGCGCCCGTTCCACGGCTTGCTTTGTGACAGCGTACATCGCAAGAACGTCGTTGCCGTCCACCTGGACGCCCGGAATGCCCGCAGCCACAGCTTTTTGCGCGAGCGTCTCAGCCGCGGTCTGCAGCTGGACCGGGACAGAGATGGCGAACTGGTTGTTTTGCACAATGAAGACGGCAGGCAATTGATACGCGCCCGCGAAGTTGATGCCTTCGTAGAAGTCGCCCTGCGAAGTGCCGCCGTCCCCGGTATAGGTGATGGCGACCCGTTTCTCATTGCGGAGCTTGAACGCCATGGCCGTACCGGCGGTCTGCACGTATTGCGCGCCGATGATGATTTGCGGCATGAGGACGTTGACGTCCTTCGGAATTTCACAGCCGTGCTGATGGCCGCGCGAGAAGAGGACCCATTGGTACAGCGGCCAGCCGTGGAAGTAGAGCTGGGGAACATCTCGATACCCGGGAAGGATGAAATCTTCCTTCGTGGTGGCGTACTCGCTGCCAATCATTGCTGCTTCCTGTCCGGCAACGGGGGCGTAGAAGCCAAGCCGTCCCTGGCGGGTCAGCTTGATTGCGCGTTGGTCCAACACGCGAATGAAAACCATTCTTCGCATCAGTTCGCGGAGCTCGTCGTCGCTGAGTTTGGGCATTAACTCAGAGTTGACCACGTTCCCCTTCGGATCCAGAACCTGCTGAAGAGGAAACATCTTTTTCGAATCCAGCATGGTGCTCATGGTCTCACCTCGTTGTTGTTGTATGGCCATCCGCCTGTGTCCGGATGTACGCGGCGAAGGTTACTAATACAGATACAGCTAAGATTATAATACACTTTTGCATATAGTGCGGACACTACAATAAAATTAAGCGGACATCTGTTATACAAAGATGAGCAAAAATAGTGGAACAGCACAAGAAAGGCGAAGGAAGGAGCGCGGCCATGCCAGCAATGGACTACACCAAGCGCAAAATCGAAGCACACAATGTATACAGTTCCCATTTGTCAGAGGAACGAACCATCAAAGTGTA
>CAZYAH010000337.1:0-2675 GCA_964645595.1 uncultured Alicyclobacillaceae bacterium
CACCGCTTGGAGTCGTCCGCCCCGGGCATCGGCAGGAACGACCCAGACTCCAGCGCCTGTCATCATGGCATCCGGAGTGTGTACAGCTCCCATCCACCTGTCCGCCAGGATCCATTCCCGGACTTTTTCGGGCAGTTCTTTGTGCAAATGGTCTTTTTGCAACAAGTGGAAGGATACCAGACCTCCGCCTGCAGGAGACTGCGCTGCCATTGGCCAGTCCCTGATCGCTTCAGTAGAGATAAACGCCAATGGCCCTTGTTGACCCTCCGACTGACCACTGGAGGCGAGACTCGCCAAAGTTTGCCACAGCGTGTCAACGGCGTCCGGTGCGCCGCCAGCAAAGGCTGATTGAGGCGACGGCTGACTTGTTAGAGTTGCCGACTGAGTGGCAACGTGATCTGCAGGAGTGGGTGCATGTCCCTGTGCAGACTGGTTCGCGATTTCCGTCAACAACCTTCGCCATGCCCACTCAGTGCGAACCCACTCTGCGTGCTTGAGCAGCACAACGGGCAGTGCCTTTTCAAGCGGGACAATCGGTCCGCTCTCGGAATGCAGGTCAGGCTTGCGCACACCATGAGTTTCCTGTGAGCCACGTGGTTTCGGCGGAACCGCGCCGTGATCCCGGGTGATGCGCGCGGTATCGGCCGGAGCCACGGGACGCTGGATGTGGCCCGAGACGCCCGACGATGAAATGCCTTTGATGGACGCGTCCATCAGATATCCAACCTCACTTGCAAAAACCTTTGAACGGGGCCAAACGACCGCCGGTGGATGTCCGCTGGGCCGTATTCTGCCAGCGCTTGCAGGTGTTGAGCCGTGCCATAGCCCGCATTCTGCTCAAAACCGTAATGCGGGTACTGTTCGGATAAGCGTTCCATTAGGGTGTCGCGTTCCACCTTGGCGACAATGGAAGCAGCCGCGATGGAGAGGCACAGGGCATCCCCGTCTACCACGGGAACGCTGGGAAGTTCCTTATCTTCATAAATCGGGGAATATGTACCGTCCACCAGCACCAGACTCGCTGCATCCTCGAGTTCCGCGATGGCTCGCCCCATCGCGATGCGGGATGCGTGCAGGATGTTGTAGACGTCAATCTCTTCGGCCGTCGCAATCCCCACGCCAACCGCCAACGCGTTCGCCCGAATCTTTTCGTACAGGCGCTGTCGCTTGGCCCGCGACAACTTCTTGGAGTCGTCAATGTCGGCCCATTCTGCGGGATTGTCCGACAAAACGACCGCAGCCGCAACCACGGGGCCTGCCAACGCGCCCCTCCCTGCCTCGTCCACTCCCGCAATCCGACGGGCGGTTCCCGCCAGGGAACGCTCAAACTCCCACATCGCCAGCGCTCGGTCGAGTCCTCTGGTCGCTGCTGCCTGTCTCTGTGAATGCGCCAAAACGAAAACCCCCAGTAAACTGCCTAGTCACAGTCTACTGGGAGTTTCGCGTTTTGGCCAGAGCAAATCGTATGTCAATCCGTCTCGTCGGAAGAGTCGGCCAAAGTCGTTCCGGCCGCGCTGCCTTCGTCGGGCCACTCCAATGTCAATCGGCCCAGCTTGCCCGTCTGCAGTTCGCGCAGGATCAACTCAGCAGCCCGTTCCGTGTCCGGGCGCCCTCCGGCGCGCATCAAGCCGCGCTTCCGGGCAACCTCCTCCAGCCGCGGTTCCACTTCGGCCCAGGCGGTCGGCACGTCCGTCCATGTGGTTGGCGGCATGACCGGAATGTCGTATCGGCGCTGAAATATATCGGGATAGTGCGTTGAACACCAGACCATCAGATATGTACACAAGGATTCCTGATCCAGGAGATCCGACTTGATTGCCCCTGTGATAGCCAGCATATAGGCTGCGTGCTCTTCGTCCAATTTCGGCCACAGTACGCCTGGCGTGTCCAACAACTCCACGTGACCCAAGCGAATCCACTGTTGCATCCGGGTAATGCCCGGCCTATCCCCAATCTTCGTCGCGGCGCGCCCAGCGAGGCGATTAATCAGAGACGACTTTCCGGCGTTCGGGATCCCGACCACCATTACTTTCAGCGGCCGTGGGCGTATGCCCCTCCGGGCATCGCGCTCGCGCTTCTCGGCCGCCACCGTCTCGAGCGCGGGGAGTACATTCTGGACGCCGGTACCCGTTCTCGCGTCGACAAGCACCACTTGGTGCCCTTGCCCGCGGAAGTGTTCAGCCCATTTCGTTGTGTGCTCCGGGTCCGCGAGATCGACGCGCGTCAGGACAATGGTTTTCGGTTTCCGGCCGATGACGTCGCGGATCATCGGGTTGGAACTGGCGTTGGGAATGCGCGCATCCAATACCTCGACGACCGCGTCCACCTTGCTTAAAGACTCTGTCATTTCACGGCGGGCTTTTGCCATGTGCCCGGGAAACCAGTGAATTGGTTGCACGACACAGCTCTCCTTGACTGTCTGATCAGACGGGTCTTATATAGATTGCGGGAGACTCGGTGAGTCTCCCGCTCGCTTTCTTATCGAACTTCCTTGATTCGAGCTGCCTTGCCGGACAGACCGCGCAGGTAGTACAGCTTGGCCCGGCGAACCTTACCACGGCGCACAACCTCAATCTTCTCGACCTTCGGTGAATGCACCGGGAACGTACGCTCTACGCCGACACCGTAGGAAATCTTCCGGACGGTGTAGGTTTCACTAATGCCGCTTCCGCGAC
>CAZYAH010000338.1:0-2674 GCA_964645595.1 uncultured Alicyclobacillaceae bacterium
ACACTGCGGCCCGGCATCCGTCGCGCCGCGCGACGATTTTTTACGGCCAGGAAATGACGTACGAGCAACTGCACAGGACCGTCCTGCTTTCGATGCGGGCCCTCGCCGACGTGGGCGTCAAGGCGGGGGACCGCATCGGCATCATGCTGCCCAATTGCCCGCAGTATGTAATCGCTTTCTACGCCATCACCGGCCTTGGCGCTGCAGTTGTCCAGGTCAACCCGATGAGCACGGGCAGCGAGTTAACTTTCCTGCTCCAGGATTCGGGTTGTAAGATGTTGATTGCGTACGATCCGCTGCTGCCCGTGGTCAAGTCCGTCCGCGCCAGCACCGAACTGGAACGCGTCATTGCGGTACGCTTTGCCGCATCGGAAACTCAGTTGGAAGACGGAGACTTGTGGTTTGACGAGTTGCTCGCGAGCGTGTCCGGGCTCGGCCAGCCGGCCGACCTGGATCCAGAGGAGACACTCGCTGTCCTGCAGTACACCGGGGGCACAACCGGCCGGCCGAAGGGCGCCATGCTGACGCACCAGAACCTGGTTGCCAACGCGGTGCAGGCGGACAGCATGTTGCCCGGCGGAATTACGGACGACGACCTGATGGTCTGCGCATTGCCCCTGTTTCACGTGTACGCCATGACCGTCTGCATGAACTATCCGGTCTACACTGGCACACCGATTCTCCTCGTTCCCCGCTTCAATCCACAAGAACTTGTCCAGTTGATAGAACAATACCAGGCCACGCTGTTCCCCGGCGTCCCGACCATGTACGTCGCGCTGTCGCAAGTGCTGCCGAAAGGTTCCGACGCGCTGAAGAGCCTGCGGGTTTGCAACAGCGGCGGCGCTCCGATGCCTGTTCAGGTGATGGACGCGTTTGAAAAGCTGACGGGCGCACAGGTGCTCGAAGGCTACGGCCTGTCGGAATCGTCGCCGGTGACGCACACCAACCCGTCGGTGGATAAGCGCAAAGTTGGAAGCATCGGCCTGCCGGCGCCCAATACGGAAGCTCGGATTGTGAGCCTGGAGGACAGCCGCGTCACGCTGCCGGTCGGTGAAATTGGAGAACTGGCCGTGCGCGGGCCGCAGGTGATGAAAGGGTACTGGAACCGACCGGAGGAAACCGAGAGGACACTCGTGGACGGCTGGCTGTTGACCGGAGATATCGCAAGGTTCGACGAAGACGGTTACACCTACATTGTCGACCGGAAAAAGGATATGATTATTGCCAGCGGCTACAACGTCTACCCGCGCGAAGTCGAAGAGGTGCTCTACCGGCACCCAGCGGTCTTGGAGGCAGCAGTCATCGGCGTCCCAGACGAGTACCGGGGTGAAACGGTCAAGGCCGTCGTGGTGTTAAAGCCCGGCCAGACCGCCACGGAGGCGGAGATCCGCGAGTGGTGCCGCCAGTACCTGTCTGCCTACAAAGTCCCCGCACAGGTCGAGTTTCGCAGCGAACTGCAAAAGACGGCGGTCGGCAAGATCCTCCGCCGGACGTTGCGCGAGGAACAATCGGGGTGAGTCTGTGGAAATTCACCTACTGCACAGCAACGATGTGCACAGTCATCTGGAAAATCACATGCGGTTGGGCCGCGCACTGCGCGAGCGGAGATGGCGGTTACAGCGACAAAACCAGTTTGTGCTGACGTTCGACATCGGCGACGCAATCGATCGGGTGCGGCCGGAGACGGAAGCGACCTTTGGGGAAGTCAATGCCGCTGTCATGGCGGCGCTCGGTTACGACGGATGGGTGTTCGGAAACAACGAAGGGTTGACCATCCCAGTCGAGCGCTGGCTTAAGCTCGCCGAACGGGCCAACTGTACAGTGTTTGGTACCAATTTGCGGCAAACCGGGGACGAGTGCGTTCCCGGTTTCGTTGACTGGAAGATATACCACTGCGGCGGAGTCCGCATCGGCGTGTTTGGGCTCACTCCCAAATACGACAAGCCTTACGAGCACTTGAACGTCTACGCACTGCCGCCGCTAGAGCAGGCCAAAAGGGCTGTGACCAAGCTGAAGGAGCAAAACTGCGACGTGATTGTCGCCTTGTCGCACCTTGGGATCTGGGAGGACAGGCGGTTGGCTGCTGCTGTTCCCGGCATCGACGTCATCCTCGGTGGTCATTCCCACACGTTCATGGAGGAGCCCGAGTGGGTGGCGGGAACAGCCATCTTTCAGGCCGGTAAACACGGCCTTGCCTTCGGTCACACCGTCATCCACTTCAACAAGGAAGCCGGTACAGTCGACGCGGTGGAAGGGCATTGCGTCCGCGTTCACCCGGACCATCCGCTGGATCAACAGATGCTGTCCGCCTACCGCGGCTACCTGCAGGATATTGACGCAGCGCTGGACCAGACCGTGGTGTCCCTGAACCACCCGCTGCCCGTGTGCTTTGCGCGCGACTCGGCGTTTCCCAACGCCTTGGCCGATGCGCTGTTTGCTGCATACCCGTGTGATCTCGCCATCATGATGGCGGGAGCCCTCAACGCCAGCCTGTTGCCGGGGCGGATTACCCGCCGACACCTCCACGCGGCGTGCTCCACGCCGACGCGCCCCTTGTTGATGACGTTATCTGGGAGTAACATTCTCGCCATCCTCCGGACTGCGCTGCAAACCGACACAGCGCGACAGTTCGGGAAAGGCTATGGGTTTCGCGGGTCGGTGGTCGGATACCTAG
>CAZYAH010000339.1:0-2666 GCA_964645595.1 uncultured Alicyclobacillaceae bacterium
GCGTGAAAGTGTTCAACTGGCTGATGACCATGTACCGCGGCCGCATCAACATGAGTTTGCCTCTGATGTGGGCGCTCGCATTCATCCCGAGCTTCGCCCTGGCTGGCGCAACGGGTGTCTGGCTGGCTGAGGCGCCGACGGATTACCAGTACCACAACAGCTACTTCCTAGTCGCGCACTTCCACATGGCGTTGATTGGCGGCGTGGTCTTTGGAATGCTGGCAGGCCTGTACTACTGGTGGCCGAAGATGTTTGGCTTTAAGTTGAACGACAAACTTGGATACTGGGCGTTCTGGTTTTTCAACATCGGCTTTTACGTCTGCTTCACGCCACAGTACATCCTCGGCCTGATGGGGATGCAGCGCCGCATGTACACCTACTCTGCCGATATGCACTGGACGGCACTGAACCTCGTATCCACCATCGGCGCCTACTTGATGGGCATCGGCTTCCTGTTCATCGGGGCGCAGATTGTCTACAGCATCATCAAGATGGAAAAGGACGTGACGGGAGACATCTGGAACGGCCGCACGCTCGAGTGGTCGCTGCCTTCGCCCGCACCGCATTACAACTTTGCCACCATTCCAACGGTGACGGAACGCGATTTCTGGTGGGAGCTGAAACTCCGGGGAGAGCAGGATTTGCTCAAGCCGCGTGAATCCGAGATTCAACCTATCCACATGCCGAAGAATTCGGGCGTACCGTTCATCATGGGCGTCTTCTTCTTCATCGCTGGATTTGGCTTCACGTTCGGCTGGATGACCATGGGCATCCTTGGGCTGCTCGGCGTTGGCGCCTGCCTTGTCCACCGGTCTCTCGATTACCATACGGATTACCACATCCCTGTGGATGAAATTCAGCGCACGGAAGCAGCGCTTGGGAGGTTGTAACGATGGCGGTTATTACGGAGGAGGTCCTCTCGCGCTCGGCCGCGGTCGACCACCGCGACGTGCCGCTCGAGTTCTCGACAACGGACAACGACACCAAGATTCTCGGGTTTTGGCTGTTTCTCGTCTCGGACATTCTGTTGTTCGCCACACTGTTCGCAACGTATGCCGTGATCTACACCCATACTGCGAACGGTCCCACTGCGGCCGACTTGTTCAACAAGGACGTCGGAGGCTTCCTGGCAGAGACGTTTGTCCTTCTGACCAGCAGCTTCACCTGCGGCCTCGCGACTTTGGCGATGCGGCAACGTAACACGAAGAGTATGAAGCTGTGGATTGCCGCAACTTTGCTGCTCGGCCTTACGTTCATTGGCCTGGAGGCGTGGGAATTTCACGATTTTGTCCTACACGGTGCGACGATGCAGACCAGCGCGTTTCTCTCCGGTTTCTATACCCTGGTCGGCACACACGGCGCCCACGTGTCCTTCGGTATTCTCTGGATGACATTGATTCTGTACCAACTCTTCCGGCATGGCCTGAACGCCATCACGGCGCGAAAGTTCTTCATCGTCGGCCTGTACTGGCACTTCCTCGACATTGTCTGGGTGTTTATCTTTACGGCCGTCTACCTGCTGGGGGTGATGTAAGTGTCCACGGTTCAAGTGCGAACGGATCGCCCGTCCGGGCATGCGAAACGTTTTCCCTGGTCCCACGTGATAGGGTTCCTGCTCTCCATTGCGTTGACGCTGTTTGCCTATGAAGCGGTCAAAGTCCATGTGCTGAGCTTCAAACCGCTGCTCTTTGTGATATTGCTCCTGGCCGTTGTGCAGATTCTGGTCCAGTTGCTGCTCTTTATGCACGTGACGGAAAGCCACGGGCCGCGGTACCACATCTTGGCGTTTTCACTCGCGCTGTTCTTTGTATTCGTCTTCGTGGCCGCGTCCATCTGGATCATGTCGTTCAACACGCCAATCTCGTAAAAGGAAGTGAATGGCATGGAACGAGCAGGGCAACAAGGGGCGCAGCAGACGCTGCGCCCCCCGCGGCTGGACCGTGTATTCTGGTTATCGGCTATGACGACCATTGGGTTATTTATCGTTAATTCCGCTGGATTCCTCGACACCGCAACGGGCTCAGCGCTCGGCTGCGGCCGCGAGTGGCCACTTTGCAACGGGAGTGTCGTCCCGGGTGCGTGGAGCCTTCAGACGGCAATTGAGTTCGGCCACCGGGCGCTCGTCGCACTTGTCACGGTGTTGCTGGTGACCACGTCGGTCCTGGCGTGGCGCAAGTACGGTCACTGGCGGGAGGTAAAGGTATTCATCGGAATGGCCATCGGCTTCGTTGTTCTGGAGGCAATCCTCGGCGCGGTAGGGGTCCTGGTAGGCGACCCGCCAGCCGTCTTGGCCCTTCACCTCGGCGTCTCGCTCACGGCGTTCATCGGGAGCACGCTTCTCACTGTCGTGCTTCGGCAGATTCAGTTGGCGTCTGCGCAAGCAACCATTGGTCGGATGCAGCAGACCGAACGGGGCCAATACATGTCGGGGTTGTACCTGCGCTCCAAAGTCGTACCGAAACACTTTCGCTTCTGGACGTACTTCGCTGTCGTCTACACCATCGTCGCGCTGTATATTGGAGCGTACATCGCAAACATTGGCGCCGGCCCGTGGTTTCAAGGTTTTCCGCTGCCAACCGAAACCTTTGCCGAAGCGGGGCACAACCTGTATTTTGACATCCTCCACCGCTCCATCGCGCTCGGCTTGATTCTGCTCTGCCTCCGCC
>CAZYAH010000340.1:0-2658 GCA_964645595.1 uncultured Alicyclobacillaceae bacterium
GTGGACCTGGAGAACGCCCTCATGGGGCACCCGGCAGTGGCTGAGGCGGCCGTGGTTGCGGTCCCTCACCCGAAATGGCAGGAGCGCCCGCTCGCCGCAGTGGTCCTCAAGCCGGGGATGGAAGCGACGCCAGATGAACTCCGCGCGTATTTGGCGGCGAAATTTGCGAAGTGGTGGGTGCCGGACGCCTTTGTCTTCGTCGAACAGATCCCGCGGACTTCGGCCGGCAAGTTCAGGAAGGCGGCGCTTCGGGAGCAGTTCAAAGACTGGCAGTGGGCGGACCAAGATTGAGTGGATCTGATCCGAACACGGGAAGGCGAGGTGCGAATCGCATGGTGAATCAAGCTGTCATTGTGGACGCCGTCCGTACGCCGATTGGCCGCCGGAAGGGGGCTCTGGCGGGGACCCACCCGGTCGATTTGCTTGGGTACGTGTTGAAACAGATGTTGGCCAGAAATCAGCTGGATCCTGCGAGCGTTGACGACGTGATTGTCGGGTGCGTGGACCAGGTCGGTGAGCAGGCGGTCAACGTCGGCCGCAACGCTTGGCTGTCGGCGGGTTTGCCGGAGTCCGTGCCGGCGACGACGTTGGATCGGCAGTGCGGCTCCAGCTTGCAGGCGCTCGCCTTTGCTGCGCAGGGAGTGATGGCCGGTGTGTACGACATCGCCATCGCGGGCGGCGTCGAGTCGATGACGCGGGTGCCGATGTTCAGCACCTTCGAGGTGGCAGGCAGCCCGCTCACGGAAGGCCTGAAACGCCGCTATCAAATGGACGGCCCCTGGTTCAATCAGGCGGTGGGTGCGGAGATGATTGCCAGGGAGTGGGGCTTTACCCGCGAGGACCTGGACCGGTACAGCTTGCGCAGCCACCAACTGGCCCTGGCAGCGAGGTCGAGCGGATATTTTGACGGCGAAATTGTGCCTGTTCCTGTCCAGAATGAAGCGGGTGAGACGGTGTGGTTTGCGGAGGACGAGGGCATTCGGCCGGACACGAGCATGGAGAAGCTGGCTTCACTGCCGCCGGCGTTTCCGGGTCTCGACCTCATCACGGCCGGGAATGCCAGTCAGATTTCGGACGGTGCCAGCGCTGCCTTGGTCATGAGTGAATCGATGTGCAGGCGTCTTGGACTCCGCCCGCGCGCCCGCTTCGTTTCGTTTGCCGTTGTTGGGGTCGATCCGGTCACGATGCTGAAAGGGCCGATTCCCGCGACGGCAAAAGCGCTAGAGCGCGCCGGGCTGCGGGTCGATGATATCGACCTGTTCGAGGTCAACGAAGCGTTTGCGCCCGTGGTGCTGGCCTGGCAAAAGGAATGGAACGCGCCGTGGGACAAGGTGAACGTGCACGGCGGGGCGATTGCGCTCGGCCACCCGCTCGGGGCGACCGGCACGCGCATTACGGCCACTTTGCTCAACGCGCTGGAGCAGAGGCAGAAGCGCTACGGCTTGATGGCCATCTGCGAAGGCGGCGGGATGGCGAACGCTGTGATTGTCGAGCGGATCGGACCATAAGTGACGGCTGGCAATGCGCTGACGGGGGAGGGAGGCAGCTTGCCGCATCCGTATTGGACAAAAGAGCACGAGCTGTTCCGGCAGAGCCTGCGGCGGTTTTTGGAGAACGAAGCCGCGCCGCACTTTCCGCAATGGGAAAGAGAGCGCATGGTTCCGCGCGAGTTCTGGCGGAGAATGGGCCAACACGGGTATTTGTGTCCCGCGGTTCCCGAGGAATACGGCGGGGCCGGGGTGGATTTTTCGTATTCCGCCATCATCGTCGAAGAGCTTGAGCGCATCGGATCTGGCCTAGCCGGGATTGCCCTGCACAACGATATCGTGGTGCCGTACCTCACCGCGTACGGCACGGAGGAGCAAAAACAGCGGTGGCTTCCCGGCTGCGTCAGCGGCGACATCATTACAGCCATTGCCATGACGGAGCCCGGAGCCGGATCCGATTTGGCGGGCATTCGGACCACAGCGGTGCGGGACGGGGACTCGTACGTCATCAACGGGCAGAAGACGTTTATCAGCAACGGAATTCAGTCCGACCTGGTGATTGTGGTGTGCAGGACGGACCCGCACGCCAATCCGCCGCACAAGGGTTTGAGTCTGCTGGTGGTGGAACGGGACACACCTGGGTTTTCGCGCGGGCGCCAACTCGAAAAGGTCGGCCAGCACAGTCAGGATACGGCCGAATTGTACTTTCAGGACTGCCGCGTGCCGGCACACAACTTGCTCGGCCGCGAGGGCGAAGCGTTTCGCTACTTGACGGAAAAACTGCAGCAGGAACGTCTCATCGTCGCGATTGCGGCGCAGGTGGCGGCCGAGGAGTCACTGCGGCAGACCATCGAGTACGTGAAGCAGCGAAAGGCGTTTGGGCAGCCCATCAGCAAATTCCAGAACACGCGGTTCAAGATTGCGGAAATGGCCACGATGGTGGAAGTAAGCCGCGCGTTTTTGGACCAACTGATTGCCAGCCTCATCGCAGGGGAGGACATTGTCACAAAGGTCTCCATGGCCAAGTGGTGGGTGAGCGACATGGCCAAGCAGGTGATTGGCGAATGCATGCAGCTGCACGGCGGATACGGTTACATGGAGGAGTACGAGATTGCTCGCCGCTACCGGGATATTCCCGTGATGTCCATATACGCGGGCACGAACGAGATCA
>CAZYAH010000341.1:0-2652 GCA_964645595.1 uncultured Alicyclobacillaceae bacterium
AAGGCGTCCACCGTTGGAAAGGCAGGCTGATTCCACTCGATCAGCAAGTGGAATTTGAAGTCGCTACCAACGGCGCCCTCCGGGCTGATTTGCCCGAGTCTGTGCGAGAGCGCGTCGCATGATCCCCAGTTTTTTTTGCCCGCAGCACGGCCTTGTCGTTGGCCGTATCGCTTGCAAGTGGTGTGACTTCACTCCCGACAGCGCTACTCCTGCCTTGGTTGCCAGCGGTATTTATGGGCGTGACTCCTACGCCCGTTTTTTTGATTCCGAATTAGCGCAAACGATCCAGTACGACGATCTGTGAGCCCGCAAGTTCCACATGGAGGCAAAGTGGACGAGCCTGATCGCCGGCACGACCCGATTTACGGAAAGGCGCGGATCGCCGTAGGGAGCATTCTACAGTTCTTTACCTGATTTCGCTGTAGACAACGCACTACAACAACACAAATCGCAGGAATTTGCAGCCAAATATGAACAATATATTCAATGGTGAACGTGCCCCGTGTCTTGGTACTGTGTGCAGATTCCCCCGCGGGCCTCGTCCAACGCATCGGCGTGGACCCTCATCTCCATGGTCCGCGATAGACATCGTCAAGCCGGAGAGCCTCGGGACGTGGCCGTTTATCACGAATTTACCGAGGACAGGCACAACCTCTTTCACTTCTCGCCAGGCTGCGAGCCAGTGTTCCGTGATCTGCTCAAATTCTTTGAAGCGTTCCCAAGCGATCAACCAGCTTTGCACGAACGCCTCACGCGTGTCCTGGGTCCCGTGACGCCACCGGCAGAACACTGGTAGAAATAATAAATGCGGCAGTGATTAATCCGGGAAAGTCGTGTCTGACGATCCCGTGAGCGCGTAAAGGATAGGGAGGCAAATGAGCCAGCAACTCAGGATCCTGATGGTCGAGGATTTCGCACCCGACGCCGATCTCATGTTGAGAGAACTCAAACGCGCGGGCATCCGCGGTGACGCAAGCCGAGTGGATACCCTCGTCGCGTATCGCCGGGAGCTTGACGATTTCCGTCCACACGTAATCTTGCCCGACTTTTCCATGCCGAAATTTGACGGCCTGGAGGCGCTTGCAATTGCCAGGCGCTCGCATCCCGAAATCCCATTTATCTTCGTCTCGGGCTCGAGAGCGAGAAGTGATATCGAGAGCTGTTCCAGCGCCATCCCACCCAACATGGGTCTATGACATCGAGACATTGCGCTTCCTGATCGTAAATGACGCTGCGGTAGCGCGGTACAGGTTCAGCCGGGAGGAGTTTCTGGCAATGACTATCAACGACATTCTGCCCGAGAAACAGCACGCCGGGCCGCAGGAAGGGGTGGCGAGGCACCGAACAAAGAGCGGTGAACTGATTGACGTAACAGTGGCGTCTGACGATATTGCATGGGAAGACAGGCGGGCAAGAATCGTCTTTGCCTTCCAACCATGAAAGTCTCGGCTTACATGGTTTGCTCACGTAGCGCTCTCTAGCGCCCGAACTTTCCATCCTTCGCCCACTCGGGCGGCGGTGGATTGTCGTCCACAACTTCGAAGGAATACACGGCTTGAGCGGGCAGATAATCGCCGTCCTCGTCCACGACCATGGCGACCCGGCTGCCCGTCTCGTCGATCACCTGGTAGCCGAAGGTGCCAACTTTTTTGTGCGCTCGCGCCGTTCTTACTTCAGCGTCGGCCGCAACCTTTTCTGCAGAAAGCAGAGCCACCCGTCTGGCGTCTAAGCTCTTCCGCTCGGCAGCGATTCCAGCGAGTGACTCTTGATCCTCTTTGGCGTTTCCTTCGGCGTGCTTGTACTTGATGCGCGCAGCCGTTGCTGCCAGCAGGGTCATACGCGTGCTAAATTCGTCGTGTCGTTCCTGGATGTCTTTTGCGCGAGGCGCCACGCTATGATCCCGCCAGGCGGTGAAGCGGATCTTGATTAGTTTCACGAGCCCCTCTTTTGAGGTTGTTTTTGCCAGTTTGCCACGCTCGAACGCGGCTGCGTTTCCCTTTCTGCATAAACGGCGAGCCAATGACAACAGCGACGGCGGTCGTCCTACAACCTATCGGGCTTTCATCCTACAAAACGAGAACGCTACGATTCCGTGTCGATCAATTTCGTGGCTTGATGTTTTTGGAACTGGTATTTGCCTGCCGCGACATCTGGATTATTGCGGTGCTGCGTGTATTCTTGCGTGAAGGCCGCGCGTTTGCACTCCGCCCTGACCCTTGGACGGGTTCTCCTCCCTGAGCCAAGCAGACGTCGCGGCCTGCTTGCGTTTGGGGGTCCAATCACGCTACTGGAATACGACTGGTAGAATGTTTTGGATTGATAACACGAACCCGCAGAATGCGAACGGTAAGGAAGAAACGTCGGGCAACGCAACAGGAAGTGATCGAACGACAAGTGCAATGGCAACGGATTGCGGTGGCCATTGTCAAACTCCATCCCGCGTGGTCTACACTTCAAGTCGCAATCGCAATTCAACGATCCGATTCCGGTAGAAGGTGGGGCGGACCGCTGACGTACTCAGTTGACCACATCTCCAAGCACATACGGCAGTTCGTACCTATAGCCACGCGTGGCTCTCGCAGAACCGCAAAAGCCTAGAAGTGATGCTTCGAAAATATGTGCGGCCGATACGTATCACCAGCGGAATCCGAG
>CAZYAH010000342.1:0-2646 GCA_964645595.1 uncultured Alicyclobacillaceae bacterium
GCGCAGCGCGAATACTGATGGTGTCGCAGATCAAATTGGGCGATATCGCGGTGGACGTGGTCCTGAAAGACATCAAGAACGTCCACCTGAGCGTCCACCCGCCGACGGGCCGCGTGCGGATTTCCGCGCCTTCGCGCATGAAGCTGGACACGATCCGCGTGTTCGCAATTTCCAAGCTGGCATGGATTCGGCAGCAGCAAAGGCGGCTGCGGGACCAGGCGCGCGAGACGCCTCGCGAATTCCTCGAGCGCGAGAGCCACTATGTTTGGGGGAAGCGCTATCTTCTTCATGTGAGCGAGGGAGTGCTATCACCGACCGTTACTCTTGCTCACCGTCGGATAGTGCTGTCGGCGCCGCGTGGCTCGGATGGGGTGCGCAAAAGGGCGATTCTCGAGCGCTGGTACCGTGAGTTGGTCAGAGAAAGTGCTGTTGACCTTATTCAAATATGGCGGCCAATGGTCAACGTGGATGTGAAGCAGTTGTTTGTGCAGAACATGAAAACCAAATGGGGAAGCTGCAACGCGCGAACCAGAGCAATTCGTCTCAACACGGAGCTCGCGAAGAAACCCAAAGAATGTCTCGAGTACATAGTTGTGCATGAAATGGTTCACATCGTCGAGCCAACGCACAATGCCCGCTTCATTGCTTTGATGGATCGACTTATGCCCAAATGGCGCCACTTCCGTCAGATGCTGAATCGAATTCCCGTGCGGCACGAGGATTGGGAATACTAGATACGCCAGTCTGAGAGGTTACGATGGCCAAGAACATCGAGATCGACCGCAAGAAACGCCTGCGCGAGGAGCCGAGCAAGGGGCATAACCGCTGGCACCCGGACGTCGCGCCGGTGATCGAGGTCGAGGCAGGCGAGGAGGTGACGCTCGAGACGCGGGATACCTCACTCTGACCCTATTTCTACTTTAATGCATTTCCTCGATAGCCATAGCTAGCGTTGTTGCCACAGGAGTAGACCTGCTTCTGATCGCATATCTACGAGATATGGGCAACCGATTGCCGGCAAATGACTTGGTGCCTGAGAGTTTGTTGTGAGAGAAACATTGTGCGTCTGGCCTCTGGGTTCGCGCCCAAGTGGGTCAAGCAACCGAAGCCCGTACTCGCCACACTCGGTGATCACCGTGTAGTGCATTGCTTTCTCACCGCGGCGACGATGAATGATCCCGAAATAGAGTATGGAAGGTAGTTGGTCTCGAGTTCGAGTTCGGGCGAAGTGATCTTTAATTGCCTTCAAGTCCAAGCGTCGAAAGAATTTCCAACGTGGGCGGTAAACAGCTCCCGATACGATTAGTGCGGCCAGGAGTTCTGCGGGCGTTGTACCCTCATACGAACCGTTCGCCTTCTGTAGCCCGAACAGCTTTCGTGCGCCGCGCCGATCGATGCGGACGCCCAAGTGAGACAAAAACGTTCCCACAGCGTAGACGCCGCAGTAGTTCGAATTCCAAGATTGCCGAAGTAAGTGCATCCCTCGACAACCCGATACCTCTAGGCGTAACTAGCGCTTACGCTTCTTGCCGAATCCGCCGCCAGGTTTCTTGCCGCCCCGCCCTCTTTTCGCCATAGCTACCCCTTGTTAGAGAAGTGCCTTTGAAGTATAGCGAAAACACGAGTTCAAGTACGAGCTACTATCCTTAGCAATATGGAATGAGGGTGTCTCGCGGTCTGTGAGCGCCTCAAAGGGGGAGTGATGGGTATCTGGCAGAGAAGTCGAATCATGCACCGAATTGACAGAATTTCGAGCGCCAAACTTGCAGCTGAAAAGAAGCCCGGGCGAACGATTCTCGAAAGGGCCGCCAACTTCGGAACAATAGTCGCCTCCATTGTTGCAATCTCTGCCCTGGGGTTCGGTTTCCATCAATTTCGAGCGACGCAAATATTGACACGACAAACTCTTGAACTTCAGCAGAAGGTGTTTCGGCACGAACGAGAATCCAAGGCGATCGAATTGACGCTGAAGTTCAATGAAATTCAGCACCAAATGGCCGCGTCTTCGCGCCGGCTAACAGAGGAAGCTTTGTATTGGCAACGGAATTTCCTTGTGACAATTACAGAAGCGGTTTTCGAACTTATGGAAGATGATCCTCAGTGGATGGCTACCGTGTCATTCCTGTTGCAGGAACAGTCCACCTCTCTTAAAAAGGACGGTCTCCAATGTCGCACGTTCGCCCCTACCTTTGTGGCGTTCGCGAACAAGACGCTGGGATTCAACGTTTGTCGGTAGATCACTGGCCACAGGAGGCGGCCTTAGGGGCTGGCTATGGCGAAGAGCATCGAGATCGACCGCAAGAAGCGCCTGCGCGACGAGCCGCACAAGGGCCATAACCGCTGGCACCCGGACATCGCGCCGGTGATCGAGGCGGAGCCGGGCGAGGAGGTGACGCTCGAGACGCGGGATGCGAATGACTTGCAGATCCATGCCGGGACGACGGCGAAGGATCTGGAGAAGCTCGAGCGCACGGTGGCGCATCCGCTCACCGGGCCGGTGTACGTGAAGGGGGCGGAGCCGGGCGATCTGCTGGAGATCGAGTACCTGGATATCGTGCCGGAGCGCTACGGCTGGACGCGCTTCGCGCCGGGCGGCGGGTTTCTGCCGGATCTGTTCGACTATCACTTCGTGGCGCACTGGGACAT
>CAZYAH010000343.1:0-2644 GCA_964645595.1 uncultured Alicyclobacillaceae bacterium
CGAGAGGATCCGTTGGATCCTCTAACCTTCGAATCGTTTGTTGACGGACTTCAGGCGAGTCCTTACCGGTAAGGACTGCGGCATGGTATCCGCGTGCGTTAAATTCGCTTGCCATAAACACCGCGTGGTCAATGTTTGCGCAAAAGCCAAGGGCTACGCGCCGTTCACCGTCATATCCGTATTTCTCCATCATTTCGATGATGTAGTCGACACGCTCATGTGTTGCGAGCGCTCGAACAAGTGCCGTTTCATCAAATTGGCCGCCGCGAATCGGAACATCGTCATAGTTTACCGTGTCGGCGAGTCCGAAGTAATGGAATGGCACCAACAAGTCGTTGGATAGTGCGTCTCGAAGGCGAATCTCATACACGACGTTGTTTTCACAGAGTTCGAGTACATCGCGCCCATCCATTCGTTCCGGTGTGGCGGTGAGCCCGAGCAGAAACCGCGGCTGAAAGTAATCGATAACCTTTCGATATGTATCCGCTTGCGCGTGATGAAATTCGTCCACGACCATGTAGTCAAAATGGTCGGGTTGAAATTGCGATAGAATTTCTGGCCGATGCATGGTTTGCACAGTAGAGAAGAGAAACGGCTTGTCCCACTCTTTTTCCGTCCCCGACAGCTTCCCACAGAGTTCCGTCGTACCGAACACGTCGCTAAACGTGCGTTTGGCTCCTTCCAGAAGTTCGTCTCGATGGGCCAGGAATAGAACCCTTCTCGCGCCGAATTGTTTGGCATCGAGCGCCGCTAGATACGTTTTCCCGGTGCCGGTGGCTGCAATTACAACGCCTTTCGTAAATCCGTTTTTCCGAGTTTGGTCCAGGGCGAGCAGAGCCTCAGACTGCATTTTGTTCGGCTCAATAGTACGTCTCTTGGGTGTGTAGTCTGGCTTACTCTCAGCAGCTGATTCTGTCTTGTCCGCTGCGCCTGCAACGAATATCTGTTTAGCGGAGCGTTGTGAGTAATGGTGTCCCAGATATCGTTTCTCGTACCACCTGGTAAGTTCGTCATCGACGGGAAGGGTTCGAGGCGCCTCCCAGATTCGTTCAAAATTTCTACGTGCCTCTTCATAGATGGGTAAATGAGGAGCACACGGGAGCTTAACGTTCCACTCCAGTCCTGTCTTCAGTGCCGAATGCGATAAATTTGAAGATCCGATTATGACTGAGTGCAAACCGGAGTCACGTTCAAACAAGTAGGCTTTAGTATGAAAAGATTCGCTTGTCGAGTTTCCTGTCGAGTTAAACAAGCGAAGTTGAACCCCGTTCATCTTTACCAGTTGCCGCAAAGCCTTGGGTTCCGTGACGTACATGTAGTCTGTCGTGATAATCCGAATCGGTTTGCCTTTGCGTGCGCGATCGTCCAAAGAACGAATGAGTAGCTGGAGGCCGGACCAGCGGATGAAACTTACAATAAAGTCAATTCGGTCTGCCGTAAGCAGTTCATATTTCAGAGCCTTAAAGAAGTTAATTGCATACGGTTCCGCGCCGTAATTCGATATAAACGCTGGGTGAGTTAAGTACATGTCCGGAAAAGTCGGGATGTACTCGTCGTCAAAGCGGTAGTGAATCGCAGACAAGGGGGTATGGAAGGATGGGTCCGCGTCTCGCAGCAAATGGCCGCGAATGGTAGTAGTCAGCTGCAGCATTTCATCATAGCGATGCTGCTCAGCAAGTTGGCTTAGTGTTGCCCCTATTTCCCGAGCAAGCTGTTGGGTGATGAACTGAGCATATTGTCTGGGATGGACAACGTACGTTCGTTGGTTCGTCTCAGGGTAGTGCTTGCCCCGCTGCTTCAGTTCCTCGTAGATACCCCGACGATACTCCACTTACGACCAACTCTTTCTGCGTCCAAGTATTGTAATATTTGTATTATAGAAAAATAGTTGTTCGGTACGGAAGCAATAGGTGGTAGGGGTCAGTACAAGCCAATGAAGGCCGACACGAAAGGGAGGGGTCATCCGTGACACAATCAATCCACTGCCCTTTTTGCACTGTGTCGCGCGAAGACATCATCGTCGACAATACCCATGCATTTGCCATCTACGACAAATACCCCGTTCAGAAGGGGCACATGCTGTTCATTCCCAAGCGCCACGTGGAGACCTTCTTTGACGCGTCGCCCGAGGAAATTGCCGCTATCTTTGATCTGGTGAATGAATGCAAGGAATTTCTGGACGAAACCTGGCATCCGGACGGATATAACATCGGCGTCAATGTCGGGGTGTACGGCGGGCAGACGATTCCTCACCTGCACGTGCACCTGATTCCAAGGTACAAGGGAGACGTGCCAGATCCGCGCGGTGGCGTACGAAACATCGTGCCCAATCTGGTACCTTACCCGCCAAAGGAGAGCTGACTTTGCCAATCTACAACAAGCTGGTCCGCGACAAGATTCCTGCCATTGTTGAACGGAGTGGAAAACAGGCGACTTACAGGGTACTAGACCAAGAGGAATACGTCGAGGCGCTTCGCAAAAAGTTTGCTGAAGAGTGGGCTGAATACGTTGAAGTGGCCGATGCGAAGGCGACGAGCCCAGCCCAAGCGGTTGAAGAGCTGGCGGACTTGCTCGAAATTCTCTACAGCTTGGCGCGGATTCACGGGGCGGATGAAGACGAGTTGCGCCGCGTTTGTCAACAGAA
>CAZYAH010000344.1:0-2641 GCA_964645595.1 uncultured Alicyclobacillaceae bacterium
ACCGATACCACTTCACCAGACCGTTCAGCCGATCGAGCGGCGCGTTGCCGTCCGCAGCAGCAAATTACGCAACAGGCCCACAAGGGGAGAAGGTTCCCGCGTCGTCACGCCTCCCCGGCCTGCGCCGCCCGCTCCACCGCCCCTCACATCCCCTCACACCGCTCGCAATCCGTCACCATCCCCTCGCTCGCGCAGCGGCAACCCGTCGCGACCGCCGTCTTGACCAGCGTCTTCTCCGCCGCCGCAATATCGCTCGGGACATCGAGCCGGTTCTCCACCGGCTCGATCCACAGGATGTTCGAGTAGCATGGCTTCCACCGCGGACGCGCTGCTTCGCGCCGTTTCTGCGCGGCGCGAAAGGCGTCGACGACCTGCTGCCGTTTCGCCTTTGGCACTTGCTTGAAGAGTTCTTCCTCCCGCGCGTCCTCAGCCAGGAACCAGGGCCTCAGCGCCTCGCTGACGCGCCCGCAGCCGAGGTGGACCGCCTGCCACTCGGCACGCGTCATGATCGGGCACGTGCTCACCACCTCGCGTGTTACCGGGTCCCGTTCGCCGCACATCGCTGTGCAATGCCTGAGCCGCGCACAACGCCGATTGCGGCAGTGCTCAGCGCGCCGGCCGACAAGCGCCAGCGCCAACCGCCCACGAAAGATCCTGTGCCGATCGCGCTCGCTGTAGAAGGTCGAGACCATGCGCGGAGGAATACGCGCGCTTAGATGCGCGGGGATAACTTCGCTTGATCCGATCGCTCCCCTTGACTCTTTGGTGACGGTCTGCGATTTACTATCCTCAGCTGAGGCATGTGAGGCATGTGAGGTAGGTGAATGCGCTTGGATATGCGACGGATTTGCGGAAGTGCCGTCCTAGCTGGCGCTATCAACGGGAAGCAAGCATTAAGCTTGCTCCTTGCCGAAACCGGCGAGGATCCACGCGCACCAGAGTACGTATTCTTGGATTTCGAAAGGGTGAAGACCGCAACAGCCAGCTTTATGCGAGAAAGCGGTGTCGCCTTGAGAGACATCAAGCGCAAACAACGATCGAACCTCTATCCCGTCTTTGCGAACTGCAATGACGAGATCAGAGACGAACTCCGAGTTCTAGCTGATCCTCCGAGACATGATGCACTAGTCACCTGCTTTGTCGACCGAGAGGGCAATGTATCGCGGCCTTCTCTGATTGGAAGCCTCGACCCCGCACAGCGCCGTACTTTTGATCTCGTAAGTCGCCACAAAATTACCGATGCTGGCGAATTAATGCGGCAGTACGGGAAAGGTGAAGGGACCTCACGTACAACAGCGTGGAACAATAGACTCGCTTCTCTTGCCCTTTTGGGAATCGTGATAGAGCGGAACGAGGGGCGCACTAAGCGCTACCAGCCGCTGTTTGCAGGAATCTAGGCGATGGGTGCCGATTTTATCCGCGACCGCGCTGCCAAGTTCCGGAAAGCTTGGGATGACAGCCTTCGAAGGCTTGGTACACCGGACCTTTTCACACAACAGCCTACCAACTGCCCACGGGTCTGGGATGCAGACATTGTTGGCAATGCCAAAATTCAACCCGGCGAAAATCTCGTCGTACGGAAGTTCGGCGATCGCCTCGTCGCGATGCGGGGGCTGAGCGAGGTAGCACAGCTGAAAGTATCGAACATTGAATTACTCGACGCTATGGATCGCTCCTTTGGCGTCGCAAAAGGCATTGTGGAGCAGGTTCACGACGACGCCGGGGTAGTGGAGATCGCAGTATGCTGACCCCGGATCAAAAAGGAAAACACCTGACACGTGAGCGGAAGAGTTGGCACGATGCCGACATCCACACTCCTTCAATGGGCTGCTCGATTTGTCCTGAGCGGGAGTTGTGCGGAAAACTCCACGTGGGAAATGCGGCTTACTCTTGTCTCGACTATTGCTGCAACAAGCCAGAGACATGCGGTCAAAGGTACGTGTGCCCGAGGAATGAATGGTTTGTAGATCGAGTCAGAGAAATTCGGGGGTTTTCTCTGGAAAACGTGAGGCGGCATGCCGAGGGTCAGTCTCAACGGTTGAGTCCAGTAATATCTATGGTCTTCCACGGGAAGCGGCGAACAGCACCGATTCGCGCAGATATGGTTGCGCTTCCCTTGGCGGCTCTCTTCGACCGTCGAAATGGAAACCCAAAGTATCTTACCCGAGATGCTCTTTGCGGCGAATAGCGGGTGGATGGCGAGACCTCAATTATCTTATCTGGGACCGATACTGACGCTGCGTTGGAACGCTGGTGGTCGCTCGGGACTGTGAAGCGGCGCAGTATGATTCGCATTTTTGCCGACATCGGCATTTTGTTCGCGACCACACCAAACTATAGCCTGTTCTTAGAACAGCCCCGCTGGGATGACATGCATGCGATGAAGAGGATTGCCATCATTCATAGCGAGTTCGCCAATGAAGGCATACCAGCAGCGCTCCATTTGAATGCTCGAACCGACAGGGACTATGAGCGTTGGACCGAATATCTTATTAACAGGCAAGAGATCTCGCATCTGGCATTCGAGTTTACGACCGGCACCGGTTGGCTGCGTCGGCGACAGTTCCATCTCGAGCACCTTATTAGAGTGGGCTGCTGCCGGTTCGGTTGACACCCGCTTAAGCTAATTTGGCCTTCATTT
>CAZYAH010000345.1:0-2638 GCA_964645595.1 uncultured Alicyclobacillaceae bacterium
GCACGGAGCTCCTCGGCCAGCTGCCGCTCGACTCGTCGATCCGCGAGCACGGCGACTCGGGCAAGCCGACGCTGGTGGCCGATCCGGATGGGCGCGTCTCGGCGATCTACAAGCAGATCGCCCGGCGCTGCGCGGTGCGTATCGCGGAATCGCAGAAGGACATGACATCGAAGTTCCCAAACATAGTCGTTCAAAATACCTAGCTAAAGACGAGAGTCCTTCGTCGATCATGTGGGGACCGGGCGAGAAGGCATCCACCAATACGTCGTACACCGGAAGCCATTGGCGCGTGAGCAGCTTGGCTTGGTTCACGTCGGCGACGTGCACGATTAGCGGATCGAAAAACGGGCGTTGTTTCACTTCAAAGATGCGGCGAAGCGCACTGGCATCATCGATGCGACCGGCAAGCCCGTAGACGGTTTCGGTGGGAATGGCGACCACGTTCCCGGCTTCGAGCCGCGCGATCGCTTCTTGGGCGGAGATTATCGACATGCCTCCGCTATAGCGAAGGCCGCGCGCCCTTGTCTACGCTTTAGAAGGGGCGCTCTCTCGTTTGGCGGCGGAATTCTTCCAAATACGGCTCAAACCAGGCGTATTGGCGAAGGTCCCCGGGCCGCAGGCGCGCACCACTGGCCAGGTAGGCATACAGCGCTTCGATTTCTTTGAGTTGCAGTTTGGTAAACCCTTCGTGGTCGTAGGCCGGCAAAAAGCGCGCGAAGCGGTTGGTTTCGCTGAAGTAGGTACGCGAGAGCAGCGTGCACTTGCACTCGTAGATTTTGCGCGGGATTCGAAACACCTTATCACTCGCGCAATTGTAAGACGGACTCCACACGGTGGCGCGCGTACTGAATGTGCGGTAGGTCGCCAGACAAACGTCTTGATGGTGAGGGTGCCCGTACTCTCCGAGCACGCCGTGCGTGAAAACCTCCGCTGGAGATTCGGATTTAAGTCGGTCCATCAGCGCGACGATATCCAGGCGCGCTTCAAAACGGTCGGGAAAATCCCACATCTCGAATTTCTGCGCTTTGAGCTGACCGCAGGCGGCAAAGAAGTCGCGTCGGCGGCGTTCGCCCTGGCTATCGGCGTTGGCGTCGGTTACGCAAATGATCTTCCAGGGCCGGCGGCGATAAACCTGGACTACTCCGCCGAAGAAGATCGTTTCATCATCGGGATGTGCTACTACGAGAAGATTGTATTTTTTCAAACCCAGCGCCCTCCCTCTCGCTTAAGATTCTAGATATGCAATTGCAAATTGGCAAAGACGAGCAGGACTGGGTGGAGTTGGCGTGGAAGTGGCTGCATAGCGAAGTGCAGCCCGGCCAGAGCGTGTTCATGCCCGGGGGCGGAACGCCCCAGGCCCTTTACCGACGTTGCACCAAGGAGCCCACCGCGCTCCTGCGTTCGCTTAAAATGATGCAACTCGATGAGATCATGACGGGACCGCTCCAGGGTTGCTTTCGCCGCTTCCTTGAAGAAGAGCTGACCCCCTTCGTGCCGCAGATGCATTGGATCGAGCAGGGCGACCAGCAGGCCGATGTCGTCATCCTGGGTGTGGGCATCAACGGCCACGTCGCGTTTCACGAGCCTTTTTTGCCGAAGAGCTTCGGCAGCGGCTGCGTGCTGCTCAGTGATGAGATTCAGAACTATCTCGAGCTTAAGGATCCGACCTGGGGACTTACCTACGGAGTCGATACCTTTCTGCGCGCCAATAAAATCTTAGTGCTCGCGCGTGGCGAGAAAAAGCGTCAGGTCCTGATGCGCGCAATTCGCGATCGTAATCTACCGATCAGTTGGATTCTCGAACATCCACACGTCACTCTAATCACGGATTTCAAAATATAACGTTACGGGCAAATCCGATCATGGCCGAGCATTAACTCTTAAGCCTCACGGCCGGGCCACGACTCTGCGTCCCGCACCTTTGCCTGGATAAATCCGGCGATTCGCGCCCGGGTAAGCATAGCCATTGATGAAAACGCGGCGGGCGTGTTTGGAACGATTGGGCTTACTTCCGTGAACGGTGTAAGGGCCTAGTAAAAGCACCGAGCCTTGCTCCATCAACACGGGCTGCGCCTGCCCGTCGAAGAGCGCATCCACCGGGGAAGTGCTTTGCTTCAAATATTGATGGCCCTTGCGGCCGCTACCCCGAATCACCATGAGAGGCCCATTCTCCTCGTTCATGACGTCGACCGCGATGATCGTTTGCACGAAACTACCGCGGCCATTCACGTCCGTCCACTCTTCGGTCCCGTAACGGCGATGGTCGCTATCCTGATGCCACCCGAATCCCACCCCGTCGGCGGGCAGTTTGAAGTGGGCCTGGCAGATGAGCTGCTCCATTTCGTTGCTTCCCAGGAGTTGGCTCGAAGGCAACTTGAGCCGCGCGTCCTCGCCGTACTTCAGAAGCACGGGCTCGGCCGCTCCACACCAGACAATGCGATCGATCCGGTGGTCATGGACGACGAAGTAAGAGCCTTTGATCATCTGGGGCTTGGTCAGTTTTGCCGCCGTGTCGCGGAGGCGATCAAAAGCCTTCCCGATTTCCCGAATTTCAGCGGTGCGAAAGACGCCAGGCAGAACGACATAGCCTTCGTCGTAAAACTCTTCAATTTGAGATTTGTTCAGGCGAAGCATGGAG
>CAZYAH010000346.1:0-2627 GCA_964645595.1 uncultured Alicyclobacillaceae bacterium
TGTCCGCTTATCGCGAAAAGGTCATCGATTATCTGGGGCGATTCCAATGACTGTTCGCCATGTGAACTCGCAGTTCGATTTCAAGCTACATAGCCGATGCCGCAAGCACCTGGTGTTTGTCGATTCCCACGGAGTGACCGACGTGGTTTCCGATGTCGAGCGGATGTTGGAAACCGGGTATCCAGTCGAGTGGAACTACATCGGGACGAGTGGAGAAGGGGCAGCCGACCAACGGATCGACAAACTTGTCTCTGTCAAACACTCGTGGCCCGACGTCGGTGACACGGACGCCCTTCGAACGTATTTGGAGAATCAGCCAATAGGGACACACCTGTACATCGCGACTGCCTGGGCGTCGGCTCGCGGACTCATGCGCATCGCGGAAGCGGCAGGCTACGCCAAAGAAGACATCCAGGTCCGCGGTTACGGGCACAAGTACGAGCAGGTGTTCTGCATTTCCTGTTACACCATGAATCCCATCGGCAGCGGATCGACCGTGACTTGCCGGCAATGCGGCAAGCTACTTTCGGTGACGGATCACTATTCGAGACGGCTGGATGCCGTGATGGGCTATCTCATCCTCGACAACTCAGTCAAGAAGGGGAAGTTATGAGCCACGATGCCATGCTGACCGTCCACGTGGCGCAGATTGACGAACTGACGCCCGTGGTGAAGCGATTCACGCTGGTGCCTGCGAAAACGGACAGGTTGCCGCCATTTTCTCCTGGCGCCCATATCACGACGTTTGTCGAACACGATGGCCGCATTCTCGAGCGCAACTACTCCCTCTGTAACCATCCGTTCATGCGCAATGTCTACCAAATCGCCATTCGCAAGTCGGACCGTTCCCAAGGAGGCTCCGCTTACTGGCACGACCACATCCGTGTGGGCGACGTTGTGCGCATCAGCCCGCCGAAAAACCATTTTCCGCTGAGCCAGCGGGCGAGGCACCATGTCTTCCTCGCGGCGGGAATTGGCATCACGCCGTTTTTGCCGATGATGGCGGAGCTGCGGGCGAGGAGCGGATCGTTCGAACTGCACTACGCCGCTAGATCCCGGTCGCTTTGCGCCTTCCTGGAAGACATTGAGGCCCTGTATCCAGAGAGCCGCGTCTACTTTTCTGAAGAGGGAACGCGGCTGTCGCCCCAAGTTCTCTGCGGCGCCCGGGTGGGGACTCACGTTTACTTGTGCGGTCCCAATTCGTTCATTGAGGAGTTCTCGCAGTACGCAGAGGCGCTTGGGTTCCCAAAAAGTAACATCCACGCCGAACGGTTCACGGCGCCGACACCGGAAAATCCGCGCCCATTCCGTGTGTCGCTGTGTAAATCGGGGCGAGAGGTGGAGGTTGAGGCGCACGAGACGCTGCTCGCCGCCCTGCTTCGTGCCGGCGTGCGAGTCCGCTACGCATGCCGCGCGGGAGGGTGTGGCACGTGTGAAATCGGCGTGGTGAAGGGGGAGGTGGAACACCGCGATTTTTACCTGACGGACGAAGAGAAGGCATCCAACCGGTCAATCATCGCGTGCGTCTCACGAGCGGCAGGCGACCGTCTCGTTTTGGATCTCTGAGACAATTGGATTGAGAGGGGTTGGCTTTGTGGCAAATGTACAGGTTACGTTGAGCCCTGTGGAGACGGTGGCGGAGGCGAAACTCAAGCGCAGCCTGAAGTCCCGACATCTCAGCATCATTGCCATTGGCGGCGCCATCGGCACAGGGCTGTTCCTGGCCAGCGGCGCATCCATCAATGCAGCCGGGCCAGGTGGGGCACTGCTCGCATATCTCGCGATTGGCATCATGGTCTACTTCGTGATGACGAGTCTCGGCGAGATGGCAACCCTGCTCCCGACGTCCGGATCCTTTGCGTCCTACGCGGCAAGATTCGTGGATCCGGCCCTCGGTTTCTCCATCGGCTGGAACTACTGGTTCAGCTGGGCCGTCACGATTCCAGCTGAACTATCTGCGGGCGCGCTGGTCATGAGGTACTGGTTCCCGGACAGCCCGGCCATTCTCTGGAGCGCCATCTTCCTCGCGATCCTCTTTGTCCTCAACATCCTCTCCGCTCGCGGCTACGGCGAGGCAGAGTACTGGTTTGCCGGCATCAAGGTTGTCACCATCATCGTGTTCATCCTCGTCGGCCTCGGAATGATTTTTGGAATCCTCACTCATCCAGCTGTCGGCTTCCACAACTTCACACTCGGCGGAAGTCCATTCCACGGAGGATTCATGGCGGTCTTCGGCGTCGCAATGATTGCCGGATTTTCCTTTCAGGGTACCGAGATTGTCGGCATTGCGGCGGGTGAAAGCGAGAACCCTTCGCGCAACGTGCCTCGTGCCATCAACACGGTGTTCTGGCGAATCCTCATCTTCTACGTGCTCTCCATTCTGGTGATTGGCCTCATCATTCCCTACACGGATCCCAACCTGCTTAAATCCGACGTCTCAGACGTTGCAGTGAGCCCATTCACCCTGGTGTTTAAGCGCGCAGGGCTTGCTTTTGCTGCTGCGCTTATGAACACCGTAATTCTCACGTCCGTGCTCTCCTGCGCCAACTCATCCATGTACGCGTCGACGCGAATGTTGTGGGCACTTGCCAAGGAGGGGAAGGCGCCAAAGCTGTTTGCGCGGGTCA
>CAZYAH010000347.1:0-2619 GCA_964645595.1 uncultured Alicyclobacillaceae bacterium
CCCTATCGCATCCACGTAGCTGGCTTTCAACCGCTCAAACGAACTTGTCGGAATCGTGTCGTCCAGGAGCAGTCGCTCGAGGGCAAGTTGCGTCCTTCGCAATTCATCCTTAAGCTTCTTCAGCCGATGTTGGGCATCCCCTGAAGTTTGGACTACGCGGATGGTGGTTCTGGCCTCCTGATAGGGAGCCAGCACATCCAGTACGTACTGCCAAATCGCTTTCTCCACGACGTCGGCGTTGATGTTCGGCTGATTGCACAAATCGCGCCCGAATCGAAAGGCGCGCGCACAAGTGTAGTAGCGGTACTCCTTCCCGGTGTGGCGTTGGATTTGGCAAACCATCCCCCCACCGCATCGTCCACACCGAAGCAGCCCCGTGAGCGGATGTTTCGCGCGTTTCGCGCTTTGTCGATTGCGCTCCCGCAACAAATCTTGCGCTCTTTGGAATGTCGCCCTATCCACCAGCGGTTGGTGCGTATTCGCTACGACAATCCACTCGTCTTCCGGGATGCGATTGCGCCCGCGCACCTTGCTGTAGCCGTGTTCATCGTAGATCCGCTTTAAGGTATTCCGCGTTCGACCATATACCGTATCGCCGACGTAGACCGGATTTTTCAAGACGCGACTGATGGTCACGCGCGACCACAGCCTGCCGTGCTTTGTGTAGCGCCGGCTGGCATTCAACAGCTCCGCGATGCGGAACGTGCCATACCCACATTCCGTGAACAAATGGAAAATGGTAGTGACCGTATCGGCGAACTCCACGTCAATTTCGAGGCGCCTGGTTTCCGGGTTCAGCTTGTAGCCGATGGGGGCCTCCCCAATCCAGTTCCCCCGCCTGGCAAGTGACTTCTTGCCGGAAGAAACGCGGGAGCTGATGCGTTTGCTCTCCATCTCGGACATCACCGAATGGATGCCGAGCAAGTCAAGCGTCTCCGGTCTGTCACTGTCCAGATTGTCGTTGATGGCGATGACTCGCACGCCGTGCATTTGAAACCGGCTGATGATCTCGATGTGTTCTGCCTGGTCCCGGCTGATTCGGCTGATTTCCTTAAAGACGATGACCTGGAACTTGCCGTCTCTGGCGTCTTGCAGTGCGCGCTGAATAGCGGGGCGCTGGACGAACCGCGTGTAGTATCCGCTCTGATCAAAATCCGTGTATACACACGCCTCGTCAAAGCGAAAATCACCTCCCAGCCGCCGGATGTACTCCATTGCGTAGTCGACCTGATTGTCAAGACTCTCGCCTTGCATGTCCGTGCTGACGCGTGCGTACACCGCACAGACTTTCATCGCAGGCCTTCACCTCTCTATGAAGTTGTTTGCACTCACCGGTTCTCCCCTAGCGCAATCGCCCATCACAACTTCGACTTTCACTTCTTGACCAGATCTTTTGAGAATCCATCGCTGCAGTTCCTGAGACAACCAATGGGTCATGGGCTCGGCAGCATCGGGGAACGAGAGTTTGACTCGGTCGAAGTTGAGCTGTCTCTCCATCGGTCATCCCCCCGTTACACCATATGCAGGGAGGGGATTGTCCGATGGACCTGTGCCCGGACATCCAACGTGTTGCTCTGGCGCATACCCCTGACTTTTGAGCGCATACTGCAAAAAGATTGCAGGCAATCCACAAATTGATCCGCTCTTGCCTTGCCACAGGAGGTTTCCGCATGAGCAACTTGTTGTTAGCTCGCTTGCAGTTTGGCGTGACGACGATTTACCACTTCTTCTTTGTTCCAATGACCATCGGAATGGCGTTCATCATCGCCATCATGGAGACCATTTATGTCATCACGCGAAACGATACATACAAAGCGATGACTAAGTTTTGGGGGAAATTGTTCTTAATCAACTTCGCCGTTGGCGTTGTCACAGGCATCATGCAAGAATTCCAATTCGGCATGAACTGGTCGAACTACTCGCGCTTTGTTGGCGACATATTTGGCGCCCCCCTCGCCATCGAATCCTTGGCCGCCTTCTTTCTCGAGTCCACCTTCATCGGCGTGTGGCTGTTCGGATGGGACAAGGTATCGCGAGTTGTCCATGCGGCGTCCATCTGGCTCGTCGCAATCGGTACTTCGTTGTCCGCATTCTGGATCCTGACGGCCAATGCCTTCATGCAACACCCAGTCGGTTACACCATGCGCCACGGTCGCGCCGAAATGACAAATTTCTTCGCGCTAATTACCAGTCGGCAGACTTGGCTGGAGTTCCCGCATGTGCTGTTCAGCGCATACCTGACGGGAGCATTTTTCATCGCTGGGGTGAGCGCGTATCAACTGTTGCGCAAAAGATCCGTCGGACTGTTTCGGCGTTCGTTCAAGATTGCTGCGACCGTGGGCGCCGTGACGAGCATACTGACGGCCATTGTTGGCCACGAACAAGCCCAATACCTGATGACGATTCAACCGATGAAGATGGCAGCGTCCGAAGCGCTCTGGAACACCAGCCCGGAACACGCCCCGTGGACGCTGTTTGCAGTGATTGACGACAAACACCAGCAGAATTACGCCGAAATCAAGATTCCGTACGCATTGAGTATCCTTGCGTACAACCGACTGAGTGGCAAAGTGGAAGGGATGAACCAACTGCAGGCGCAGTACGAGAAAAAATATGGTC
>CAZYAH010000348.1:0-2614 GCA_964645595.1 uncultured Alicyclobacillaceae bacterium
GGGCGATGCCGACTGGCTCGATGGTGCGTTCAGCGCGGGCGACCTGATGATGGTGTCGGTGCTGCTCAGGTTGAAATCATCGGGCATTCTGGACGAATACCCGAAGCTGGCTGCCTATGTCGCCCGCGGCGAAGCGCGCCCCGCCTACAAGCGGGCTTTCGACGCTCAATTGGCGGTTAACACCGGCAAGAATTGACGGCGTTGCCTGCAGGATTCTTTGTCACCACGATCGGCAGATGGCTTCTTCGATGAGCAAAATAAATAGGGCCGGGTCCGCTTTTCCAGAAATGTGAACCCGGCCCCAATTACTAATCGGCTGAACGGTTGCTAGGTAAAGGATGCCAGTGCGCTAGCAATAATGTAAGTGCCGAGAACCAGAAGCGCGACAAAGAAAACCTTTCGAAACCGTCGCTCGGACAGAGTACTTCGAACACGTTGACCCAAGATCATCCCGAGTATTGCGGGAAGTACGGCACCGAAAGAAAGAATGCCGTGCGCGATAGTTAGAATGTTGGCTTTTTGCATTGCGACCGCAAGCGCCAAAGTAGACGTCGTAAACAATATTCCCATTGCCTGGATGAGCTGGTCCCGTGAGAGTCCGATAGCCTGAAGAAACATCACGCCTGGCACGACGGAAGAACCAGTCATACCAGTCAGCACCCCATTTGCGGCTCCAACCAACGTACCGACCCACGTCTCGTGACGTGCGGGGATTGTCAGTTGGATTCCTCGCAAGTTCACCATTGAGTATGTTACGAGTAGAACACCAAGAAGCGCAGTAAGCAGCGAGAGGTCTATGCGCGTCAGCGCTTGAGCGCCAACCCAAACCGTCACGGTGGCCATAACGAGAAACGGCCAGAGCCGAAGCAAGATCGCCTTACTATGACCACCGACCGATGCCTGCCAGAGATTTGTCACGAATGATGGCACCAGCAGCAGGGACATTGCGCTTGGTAGATCGAACGCAACTGTTAGCACAGCAAGAGTAACCGCTGGCAGGCCGAGCCCGATTACCCCCTTCACCATGCCCGCGAGTAAAAAAGTGCTTGCTACGACGACAATGACGTTTGTATCAAGCATCCTGTTTTCGAGACTAATTTGTTGACGACGTAATGCGCGATCCACGAGCAATTACCGATGGCTGCGGAGATCAGCACTAGCGACCGACCAAACGATTCATGGATGACACTCAAAACATTGCCGCTCCATAGAAACCAAGTTCTCGTCCAAAAACGCCAAGCCAAACTCGGCGTGGACCACGCACTATTCGTAGAATCCGCTGGTTCGCTTCCCGCTCGTCATCAATCGATCCCCTTCATTCGGTACGTGGTGACACTGTGCCCCCAATAAGGGGAAAGGTGTTTCGGTGGCAACCGAAGCATCCAGACCGCGAATGGCGTAAGCTCATGCCTCGAAATAACATGTCAAACAACGCCAGATTTGCTGAAGTAGCCGCGCTCGCCGGCGACCCCACGCGTGTCGGTATGTTGCATGCGCTGATGGATGGGCGCGCATTGACTGCGTCTGAACTTGCGCGGGTCGCTAGCGTCACCCCTCAGACCGCGAGCGAGCACCTCGCTAAAATGGCCGCCGCCGGCCTCGTGCAAGTTGAAAAGCAGGGCCGACATCGTTACCACCGGCTTGCTTCGCCGGCAGTCGCTCAGATGATGGAAAGCATCATGCTAGTTGCGTCGAGATTGGATACGGTGCGACCTGCCCCGGTAACCGGTCCTCGTGATGCAGCATTGCGCGCGGCACGGACCTGCTATGACCATCTCGCCGGCCATCTCGGCGTCGCACTCGCGGACGCGTTAGTAGCCGGTGGTCACGTGGAGTTGTCACACGATGCTGGCGTGGTAACCGACGCCGGGGTTGCGCTTTTCGGACGAATCGGTATCGATGTCACTTCATTTTCAGCTGGCCGCGGCAAGACTGCTCGCGTCCTTTGCCGACCCTGCCTTGATTGGAGCGAACGACGATCACACTTGGCTGGTGCCGTCGCAACGGCACTTTGCACACGCAGCCTGGAAGAAGGCTGGATACGGCGCATTGAAGGCACGCGCGCCGTCACTGTTACGGCTAAGGGACAACGCGTCTTTTGCGAGGCTATCGGTGTGCGATTTGGTGGCCAGTGAGGGTTAGTAGGGTCAGCGTAAGATTTCTGCGGCGACCTTTGTTAGGTGCCGGCACATGTCTTTTCTGTCCCAACTGCAACTCTGAGCTGGCTCTTGATGCAAAAGCATGCGCAAAGTACGGCGCGACGTTCGGTCCATCTTTCAGTTCCAGTCCGCTCCGCCGGCATGCGATCACGCTTCCGTGAGATGGGAGTGGAAGACCAGGCCTGCGTGCTCGCGCAGGGAATGAAAGCGGATGTTCGGCCACTGCTCGGTCGCGACCTTGATCTCGACATCGTGCACGGCGAGGAACGCCGGCGCGCCCACCGCGTCGTGGGCGACGCGATGGGCATTGGCTTCGATGAAGCGCTTCAACTCCCCTTCGTCGTCCGCGGTGACCCAGCGCGCGGCCGTGTAGCGCGCGGGCGCGAGCCGCGCCTCGGACCCGTACTCGTGGCGCAGGCGGTGCGCCACCACTTCGAACTGGAGCTGGCCCACCG
>CAZYAH010000349.1:0-2592 GCA_964645595.1 uncultured Alicyclobacillaceae bacterium
TTGTAGAACATTCGTGCCAATTCATCCCTATTTACATTCATCTCTTGCGCCTAAACTGATTCTGACTATACTGAAAATATCTACTTTCAAATAAACTTATCGCTGCAAATGTCAAACCGTTTCACCATTGCACCACAGCCTTTCACTGCACCACTGTCGTCACCTTCTCAATCGGCAACTCCACAGAACTACCTGTTTCAGCAACGTTCCATGTCAATCGTTTTTGACTCCGGATTACGGCGACTGGATTAAGCCACTCGACCTAGGGGGTGAGTCCGTTGAGATGATGGACAACCGCCGAGGTCTCCACCACATGTTCAGCGAAGTCCGGCCCGTCCGGGGATTTGAGAGTGAAACCGCTTACTGGGCTGCCCGGCGGGCCACGTTGGAACAGATCCAACAGATTGACGACATTGCCCATGAGTTCGATCTCGCTGCCAGGGCGCCGGGAACCGTGCGCATGGCGAGCAAGTACATGCGAGATCACGTTTCGCGCGACGTTAAGGGAATCCACATATCTCCACACCACTGTGGCTGAAACTAGAGGGGTGAACGCGCAGACAAGGAAGCAGTCGTGTGCCGCGCAGACAAAAGAGCGCGGCGAATAGGAGTATGGCCAGAACAGACATGGAGAAACAAAAGGGGGACACCAAGGCATGAAATGGAGAGCCAAGTTCGGGATAGGGGTGTCGATTGCATCCCTCATGCTGCTGACCGCGTGCGGCGGAACCGGCGGCAACACCGCTGGTAACAGCGGCGACAAGATTCTCGTCGGCGTAATCACGCCGACATCTGGATCTAGCGCGAAAATGGGGCAGGACATGAACAACGCCATTCAGATGGCCGCGGATGAGATTAACAAGAGCGGCGGTGTATTGGGCAAGCAGATCCAGCTGGAGTTTGAGGACGACGGGTGCGATCCGCAGATGGCCACAGCGGCGGCAAACAAATTGGTGTCGAACGGCGTGGCGGCGGTGGTCGGCGGCTACTGCTCGGGCTCTACGCTGCCAGCCACGGGCGTACTCCACCAGGCGGGCATCCCGTGGGTGATTACGGCGGCGAACTCGGCAAAAATCCCGCAACAGGGGTATAACAACATCTTCTTGCTGAACAGTACTGCTCAGGCGCAGGCACAGACGGCGGCCGAGTACATGATGAATACGCTCCACGCGAAGAACATTGCCATCCTCAACGACAACTCGGCGTACTCGGTCGACTTGGCGCAGCGCACGAAGGAAGACGTGGAGAAGATGGGCGGCAAGGTCGTGGCGTTTGACGCCGTGAACCCGGACGAAAAAGACTTCACGTCCGAGTTGACGAAGCTGAAGAACCTGAAACCCGACGCGACCTACTGGACCGCGTACTACGCGGCGGGGGGCCTGTTGCTGAAGCAATTCAAGCAGCTCGGGGTGCCGGGGGCGTTCGGGGTCGGCGACGGCGCCAACGACGCCACCATCATCAAAATTGCCGGCGCGGACAACGCGGAAGGCATGTTCACCACCACCGCCCCGACGCCGGAGTTTGAACCGGCGGCCAAGGACTGGTCCGCACAGTACAAGAGCCGCTTCAACGCGGATCCCGGGCCGTACTCGGCGATTTCCTACGACGGAATGCGTCTGATTGCCGACGCCATCAAGCGCGCGGGTTCCACGGACAAGGCAGCCATCGTCAAGGCGCTGGCGGAGACCAAGGACTTCCAGACGTTCGCAGGACCTGTATCGTTCACCTCCACGGGTGAACCGGCTAAGTCGAACTTCATTGTGACTGTTGTCAAGAACGGAAAGTACGAGCTGGCACACTGACCGGAATCTAAAGGCGGGGGCCCTGGCCGGTGCCTGGGCCCCTCACACCCAGGGAGACGTGACAGAGGATGGACATTTTTATTCAACAGGTGGTCAACGCACTGGTCGTCGGATCGTTCTACAGCTTGATAGCGCTGGGTTACACCATGGTCTACGGCATCATCCGGCTGCTCAACTTCGCGCACGGCGACCTCTACATGGTGGGTGCATTCGTTGGGTTCAGCGCGCTGACGATAATGGGCGGGCAACCGGGAGTTCTGGGTGTGGCCGCAGCGATGTTCGTCTCGATGCTCATCGTCGGCGTACTGGGCCTCGCGATTGAGCGCGCAGCGTACCGTCCGCTGTTGACGAAATCCTCGTCGCGACTAAACGTGCTGATTACGGCGGTCGGCATGTCGCTCGTGCTGGAGTACGGCATCATGAGCCTATATGGGCCGAGCTTCCGCGTGTTCCCGGTACAACTTCCGCACACCGGCTTTCACGTCGGCGGCATCACCATATCCTACGCGCAGGCGGGCATTATCCTCGTCTCGTTTGCACTGATGTGGCTGCTGGAGCTGTTTATTCACCACACTATGTACGGAAAGGCCATGCGATCCATCGCCATCGACGCCACGGCGACGTCTCTTATGGGGATACCGGTGAACCGGATGGTGAGTCTCACGTTCTTCATCGGATCCGCCCTGGCAGCCGCCGCAGGCGTGATGACCGGACTGTACTACGGCGAGATCAACTTCCTGATGGGCTTCATCGCCGGGTTGAAGGCGTTCACCGCAGCGGTCATCGGCGG
>CAZYAH010000350.1:0-2590 GCA_964645595.1 uncultured Alicyclobacillaceae bacterium
ACAATATTTTCAAAATACTCAACCCTTTCTCCATTTTGATCTTCAAGCCCCATTCTTCACCAGCATGTTATGTTCACACATGATACGTGGAATAGGCGGATTCACCGATTTTGCTGAAAAAAAGCAAATTCACAGGATACCTGCCATTGTCCTGCGTACACGGTTTTACGACTTGCCGATGGGCGAGTCTCGAGCCACTGTGGCTTTCGCTCGTCTATGCTGTACTCAAGAGACAGAGCTGATTCCGGCCCCGTTTAAAAATGGCCTGTTAAAAATAACAATCGTCCAAGCATTTTTTACTGGATTTTCATACTTTGACGGTGTATGGCGAAATGGGGACAAACCACAACATGATGAATCAAAGGAGAGAGAAGAGTTGAACACACCGATTGATGACTACCAGAAAATACAAATTGACTATGGTCAGTTAGACACATTTCAGTTCACTACTACTGAGCCATTTGTACTTACAGTGAATTGGAATGGAGTAAAATTCGAATTCCTCATCAGGATTAAGCAACAATCATCCAATTTGATTGTTTTTGGTTCAGGTGCCATGACTACTCGGGTAAATCCGCCGTTCTTTCAGAGGCATTCGTGGATGGGTGAACTAGAAGATTCTGTGATTTACTACAATGATCCCACGCTTTATTTAGGGGACTTGCTCTTGGGATGGGGCCAAGGAACTTGGGACAGATTCTACTTAAGAGATATTGCATCCATCCTAACAAAACTCATAGAAAAAGCAGGGATTAATCCGAAAAATGTACTGTTTTATGGGTCGTCCGGTGGTGGCTTTATGGCTTTAATACTAGCGGGATACATTAGAGAATCAACCGCACTTGTGAATTGTCCTCAAACATGTCTAACCAAATGGCTTGAACCACCTGTTCAACAAGTGTTCAACCTGTCATACCCAAGCCTATCTGTACACGAAGTGTTTGCTTTGTTTCCCGAGCGCGTTAATGTCATGAAATTCTACAACCAGATCAAGTACGTGCCCAAAATCTATTATTTGCAGAACGCAGCATGCGAATTTGATGTTACGAACCATTTAATCCCCTTCATTTCAGAGTTGCAGTTTATGGAAGAAGGGTGTGTTGTAAATAAAGTAACGGTTGACTTGTATTATGACAAGCAGCCGGGACCTGCGGCATTTCCGGCACTTGGAGGACACGGGGCACTAGGAAAATACGAAACCATACAATACATTAATCAAGTAAAGCCGAGATGATTTCTGTGGGTCTACGCCGCTCGCAATGGTCCATGGAGGTATTGACGAATTCGATGATTTTTTGTTACGCGGCGCAGGCTAGCATGAGATTGGTTGCCCGTATTGCGTATACTGGGCACCTCCCTGTCCCACATTATCACCAAGACGGGACAGGGGTGATGTGTGTGGAATGGTACGAAAAACTGGCCGAGTACTTTCCGGAACACGAGTTGAAGGACAAAGATCACATGCGGGACTTGTTAGACCACCATCAAGCGTATCGGAAGTGGGAAACGGATGACTTCCTGGTCACGTACGCGGAATTTCCGAATTTCATTTTCATCGATTACTTCCTCGTCAACCCGAACACTCGCGGGAAGGGAGTCGGCAGCAAGGTCCTGAACGCGTTTAAGCGGCGCGGCAAAACCATCATTCTGGAAGTGGAACCGCCCGATACGGAGGGCGAGGACGCAGAGCGGCGCATCCGGTTCTACGAGAAAAACGGGTTCCGCAAGGCGGAGCACATTGAATACACCAGATCCGACGAAGATGGCACACCGTACACGATGGACGTGTACTACTGGGCCCCTACCGAAGTGGACGAGCAGACAGTGTTGCACAAGATGGCCACAGTGTGCCGCGAGATCCACAATTTTCGGGCCCTCAAACACTACGGCCGACTTGTCGCGGATCCAGAAGACGTACTCAATTGGGTCAATTGAAAGCGGGCCCCACTCCTGGCGGGTGGGGCCCACTTGCTTGTGGGTGTATGTTAACCCTCCAAGAGCAGCGTCTCTGGGTCTTCCAGCAACTCTTTGACCTTGACCAGAAAGCGGACGGCTTCGCTGCCGTCGACAATGCGGTGGTCGTACGACAGCGCGACGTACATCATTGGGCGGATTTCGACTTGTCCGTTCACCGCAACGGGGCGCTCTTGAATCTTGTGCATTCCCAGGATGCCGACTTGCGGCGCGTTGAGAATGGGGGTCGAGAGCAAGGAGCCAAAGACGCCGCCGTTGGTAATGGTAAAGGTTCCGCCTTGTAGTTCCTGGAGTGTCAGCTGGTTGTTGCGCGCCCGAGTTGCGAGCGATGCGATGGCCTGCTCAATCTCGGCAAATGACAAGCGGTCAGCGTCGCGCACGACGGGAACAACCAGTCCGGCTTCCGTCGCGACAGCAATCCCGATGTCGTAGTAGTGTTTCAAGATCATCTCATCGCCCTGAATCTCCGCGTTCAGGCGCGGCATGAATTTCAGCGCTCCGACAACCGCCTTCGTGAAAAAGGACATGAAGCCGAGACTGACCCCGTGCTGTTCTTTGAAAGACTCCTTATGCCGCCTGCGAATATCCAGGATGGCGGTCATGTCGACTTCGTTAA
>CAZYAH010000351.1:0-2579 GCA_964645595.1 uncultured Alicyclobacillaceae bacterium
ACCACCAAAGGCGCGTTTGCGGTCACTTGGCTTTCTTCCCTCGCGACGTTTATGGCGCCGGATTTCCGCATCATTACCGTTGCGCCGGTCATGAAGCAACTGTTTGAGCGCATGAAAGTGCCTGCCCAAAAGGTAGCGTTCGTCATCGAAGTGACGTCGACTCCACTCACCGCGCTCATTCCCATCGGCACCGCTTTTGTCGGGTACATGGTGGGGCTGATCAACACAGCCGGGCGGCACCACGGGCTGTCCGGCTCCGCTTACCACATGTTCTTGCTGAGCATTCCGCTCAACTTTTTCTCCATTCTGATGCTCGGCTACGGCCTCGTCGCGACCTTCATGGGTGGACAGCACCGCACGCGCTCCGTTGCGCACCAGAAGATTCCTACGTTTTCTGCCGAGTCTCGCTTGCGGATGGCGTCTCAGTTGACGCAAGCGGAAGCTGCAGCAGAATTCACGCCGCGCCCGCCGAGACCGAGTGACGGAGACGAGTATGTCGATCCGGTGGAAGTTCTGTCGGAGCGCGTGCCCCCGCGGCTCCTCAACCTGGCCCTGCCCTTGGGGCTGTTGCTCGCCCTGACTCTGTTTCTAACCTGGTGGAGCGGTCACGCCAAGGCGACCGGATTTCTTGACGCCCTCACCAAGGCGAACGCCGCGCAGGCAATGCTCCAAGCCCTGCTCATTACGCTCGTCCTGTCCATGGTTTGGTACACCGTGCAGGGCCAGCCGATGCAACGCACCTTATTCGGGGTATTGGGCGGCGGTAACGAAATGATGAGCGTCATTGTGCTGCTCGTCCTCGTGTGGGCTGTTTCGGCGGTATCGAACGATCTCGGTTTTACCACCTACACAGAGCGGGCCATCGGTCACCTGGTGCCAGACGCCCTGATTGCACCGGCGCTGTTTTTGTTCGGTTGCCTGCTGTCGTACGTTCTCGGCAGTTCCTTTGGAACCTGGGGCATGTTGCTGCCGCTCGGGTTGTCGTTGGCGGCCGGGACGAACGCGTCGGTTCCGCTGATTGTGGGTGCCGTCTTTGCGAGCGGCACGTTCGGCGGATTTGCCTCGCCCTTAAGCGACAACACGGTAGCGACAGCGACTGTCATGAAGCTGCCCCTATTGGATTACTCCCGGTACAAGTTGAAACCGGCGCTGTTCGTGGCCGGTGGGTGCTGCGTCCTGTATGCCCTGGCCGGTTGGCTGTTTCCGCACTTTGTATGACTTCACGGTCCTGCCCATTCTCTTTGATTGACGGCTGTTTCCCGCGCTACCCAGTCCCGCACGGGCGAATGTTTGTCGTCCCTTGGATCAATGTGCAACGCGTCGACGAAGAAGCGGGTCAAGTCCTCTCCGGCTACCTTTGACGCCATCTGAATAAAGTCGGCCGTGGTCGCCACCTGGTACTGATACTGGTCAAAGTACGCGCGCATCAAGTGAGCAAACTTTGCGTCGCCGAGTCTCTGTCGCACGCGGTTGATGGACTCGGCGCCGCCCGCGTACACCGCGGCGAAGTACGGGTTGCGCTCCGTGGTGTAATCGCTGTTCGGGAACGCGCTGACGCTGTACGACGGATGGCCGGGAACCTCGACTCTGTCCAGCAATTGCAGCCTATGGTCAAAGCGCATCTCGGCAAACTGCGCGAACGCCTCGTCAACCCACGGCGTGAGGTATTCATCGTCGCCAATCATGCCGTAGAACCACTGGTGGGCGACTTCATGCGCCACGTCAATTCTCGTTGTCAGGTCCGAGTTGCCGCCACGGGACGGAAAGCTGATCATGACCAATTCTGGGTACTCCATTCCTCCGAACCAACCGGTCATGGCGCACACGCGCAGGGTAGCGTACGGATATGGCCCGTATTGTCGGCTGTACGTCGCAATCGACTGCTTGGCAATTTCGGTCATAAGTCGCGCCTGAGCGCTCTGGTTCGACTGATTCGGATGGAAGTAAGTGTAAATTGTAGTTCTGCCGACCTTCGCCGTCGTCACCTGGTATTTTGGGTCCGCAACCCACGCGATGTCGCGCACCCCCCGCGCAACGTACGTGAACGTTGTCGTCCCGTCGCCGTTGTCCCTTGTTCCAGTCTCTTCCCCGCTGACCGCCAAGACGGTTCCCGTGGGCAGTGTGACGTGAAGGTGGTACACGCCCGTCAAGGAGTAGAACGATTCCCCGTCCGGGTAATAGGGCGGAGTGACCCAGCCATACGCGTCGTGAACTGCCAGCACCGGGTACCAGTTGCCCATGTTGAGAGTGGTGTCCTGGTATCCAAAGCGATCGTTCACACGCGGGATGCTGCCTGCAAAGTCCAGGGAGAGTGCGGCCGTCGCACCTTGCTTAAGCGGCCTCAGCAGGTGGACTGTGAGCACCGTGCCATGCTGCGAGAACGGCAGCTCCAGCGCTCCCTGGCGGACGTGCGTTACCTGTTCCCAGCCACCGTACTTGCGAAAATGGGTCGCGTTCGGCCAGACGTTGAAGTACAGGTGGTTGAGTTCCCGGCCGAGGTTGTTGTGAAAGTGGACGTCGAGGTGCCCAGCGAACTGGTGCGAGTTCGGATCGACCCGCACGTCAATGTTGTAAATCGG
>CAZYAH010000352.1:0-2575 GCA_964645595.1 uncultured Alicyclobacillaceae bacterium
ACGTCCATCAACTACCTCGTGTTCCCGGGCGTGACCGACCGGGAGGAAGAGGTGGAAGCGATGGTCGAGTTCTTGAAGGAAACCGGTGTCCGACTCGTGCAGATGCGCAACCTCAACATTGACCCAGAGTACTACCTGGCCAAGATCCCTCCGCAAAAAGGGGAATTGCTCGGCATGAAGGCCGTCATTGAAATCTTCAAGGCGGAATGTCCCGGGCTTGAGGTGGGTTCCTATTCCCACGTGCCGCCAAAGAGACGGTAAAAACAAGAGGGCGGGGTAGACTACCCCGCCGAAGCACCGACTGGGAGTGTAACCTGGGAACTCCAAGGAAGAGTGGAAGGAAACCTCACTCGGTTACGTGGATGTGAATGCTGTTCTGTAACCAGTCGGGCGGCTCAATTGGATTGGCCAGTGCGGCCGATGTCCCGAGTACGAGAGTGACGAGCGCCGAGAGCGTAGCAACTGCTTTTTTCATCGACATCCCCTCCTGTTTTTGGAACATTTGGTACAAGGCCATGGTACGGGGCGGAGGGGTGAATGACAATTACAGGTAAGAAAAATACCGCTTGTTTTGGGAAATTTTCACTATGTTTTAGCGAACTTTTCTTGGCGAAATCAGCGTATCGCCGACGACAGGCCTGCAGGCACGAAGCGTACGCTTTCGTCCACGGGACATCTTCCGTGACAAACAGCCGTGGACGTGATATAATAATCGTTGTGTCTTAGCGCTCGAAGCAAAAGCGAGGTGAAAAACATGAAGACCGGCATTCATCCGGAGTACCATGTGACAACCGTTACCTGCGCTTGCGGCGAAACGTTTGAGACTGGTTCTGTGAAACAAAACCTTCGCGTTGAAATTTGTTCCAAGTGCCATCCGTTCTTCACTGGCAAGCAGAAGCTGGTGGACACCGGCGGCCGTGTTGACAAGTTCAACAAGAAGTACGGAATCAAGTCGACGCAGGCGTAATTGCGGAAAATCGCATGACGACCAAAAACGGGTCAGTGTCCGTTTCGGGGCATTGGCCCTTTTTGCGATAGAGTCAGACTGGGCTACATGGTCTCTACCCTCCTTGCAAATGCTACGCAATGGGGGGTGTGACACTTGGCTCAGAAACCGTGGTTGACGCTGTCTGTCGCCCTTTCTCTGTTCGGGCTGACGAGCGGCTGTGTCCGCGCCGGAGTACGCGGGGATATGGGCCATAACCCCTTCAACAACCCACCCGTCAACGTACAGGCGGTTCCCCAAGCCTGGGCTGGCGGAAGGGAACCGAATCAGAGCCGATGGTCCGGGAACGCGCTTGGTGACCGGGTTGCGCAGTTGGCGCTGAGTGTCCCGTACGTCGCGTCTTCCGTCGCCGTACCCTCGGGGCGCGTCGTACTGGTCGGCGTCGACCTGTCACGTTCTGGGAACCCGAACATCAACGCCGTCAAGACCGAGATTCGACGCCGCCTGCTCATTCAGGCTCCGATTTTCCGGTACGTATACGTCACAACCGATCCGCGACAGGTTGCACAGCTCAACCACATTGCCGATGGACTGCGCCAGGGGCACCCGATTTCCCACTACCACCTGCAGATGGAGGCCTTGAAGCGGGCCATGCAACCGGTTCCCTGGCCCGGGTAAACGGTATCAAGTGTCACGCTCTCCTGTTGCGGATGAGTCCGCTCCGGCAAACCCTTCTTACGGCGCGGAGCGGATGTTGTCCGCGCAAGTGTCCCGCAAGCGGCGAACCGCCGTCCGTCTTGGGGCAGTGTGTAATATAATAGATGGAGACTTCTCTCTGTTTCAGCCCGGCGCTGAAGCTGCGAGGCATCATAGGGGTGTTCCTATGTTCGACAAACTGGAAGCGATGGAAAACCGGTATGTTCAGTTGAGCGAGTGGCTGTGTGATCCGGCCGTCATCAGCGACACCGACAAGCTCCGCGAGTATTCCAAAGAGCAATCGGATCTCTCGGAGACGGTGGAAACATACCGTGCCTATAAAAAAGTGAAGCAGGAACTGGCGGAAGCCAAGGAGCTGCTGCAGGACAAACTGGACGACGAAATGCGCGAGTTTGTCAAGGCGGAAATCCAGGAGAAGACAGAACAGCTTGAGCAACTGCAACAGGAGTTGCAGATCCTCCTGTTGCCGAAGGACCCGAACGACGACAAGAACGTGTTCCTGGAAATTCGCGCTGCGGCGGGCGGCGATGAAGCGGCCTTGTTTGCAGCCGACTTGCTGCGCATGTACACGCGCTACGCTGAGCGAAACGGCTGGAAGACAGAGGTGATTGACGCGAACTACACGGACATCAACGGGTTTCGCCAGGTCACCCTGTCCATCCAGGGCAAGGGCGCGTACAGCAAACTGAAGTTCGAAAGCGGCACGCACCGCGTTCAGCGAGTACCGGTGACGGAGTCGGGCGGGCGGATTCACACGTCCACGGCCACTGTCGCCGTCTTGCCGGAAGTGGAAGACATCCAGGTGGAAATTCACGAGAAAGACATTCGGATTGACACGTTCTGCTCAACCGGTCCGGGCGGACAGAGCGTCAATACGACGCAGTCGGCCGTTCGCATCACGCACTTGCCGAC
>CAZYAH010000353.1:0-2573 GCA_964645595.1 uncultured Alicyclobacillaceae bacterium
CCGGCAACGCCAAGCGCCTGACTCTGATGGACGTGATCGAGCTGTTCGAAAACATCAACGCACCAGCGCGCAGCGGCGCCCCGCGCCGGCGCCGCGCGGGCGGCGAAGCGGGCGTGGAACGCGCACTCGCCACTGTGCTCGCGGAAATCGACGAAATCGCCAAGGCGACCTTCCGCTCGATCAGCATCGCGACCATGCTGAAGCTGGTCGAGCGGCGGCGCGCCTGAGACGCCACCGCCCGAGCCTGCTGGGCAGGTCACAGCCCTCTTGGCTCTCATCTGAAGGGGGCGTCGCTGCTAAACGCCAGACCTTGGAGCGGCTGGAACTGCAATCGTCTTTTTTGTCCCGCTTCGATGCCAAGAAACTGCTTTGGCGAAATCTGTAGTCCAGTCTGCGCTCGCCTTCGGATCGACAGGCTGGAAAACGGCAATTAGTTTCTTGTCGTTCTCTCGCGGGAGCAGCCAGTCACCCACGGTATAGAGGAACCTGCTCCAGTCATTTGTCGAGGGGTGCAGGCACACGGCCAGAATGTCGAATTCTCCCAATCTATACGGCCTCGTTTCGTTCCCGGCCTTGTCTTTGCCGCTACGGGTCTTCTGTGTTTCCGCGACATAAACGCCAGGATGTTTTTTCCAAAGTTTGGGCGCTTGCTTTTCATTGCGCTGATTCTTTACCTGGACCTTCACCGTCCCGAGCTTGTCGTTCAATCGGAAATCAAAAGGAATGTCTCCGACAGGGGTGTCATCGGTCCAACCAGCAGACAGCAACGGCACAACTACGGTCTGAGCGAAAGCCGCCTCAGCGATGACGCCCCGCAAGCCACGCTGCGTCAAATCGGTGGCGCGGGCAATTGCCTCCAAAACAACTTCCGATGGCGCGTTCCACTTGCGCTCGAGCTCGTGAATAGGAAACTCCTTCCGGAGATCCTGAAATATGCGCCTGCGGTCGTCGGACGAGGCTGCGGCAAGTGCTGCGCGGATCGCCTGCAACGTGTCCTTAGTCATCCTCACTCTTTCTTGAGCGTCGGCCTGGCGACATAGCTTTGTAGGCTACAACTTCTTCCTTGTGCACCAATTGCCGCCCACCAGCGTTTATCGTACGAAAGCGGCCGTGCTTTACGAGCTTAGACATAGCTTGGCGGCTCACGCCTCGTAGACGCGCGGCTTCGGCAAGCGATATCCACTCGGCTAGGTCGGATGGCGTATTTTTAGAATGAGTTGACACTGTCAACCTATTAAGCTAGTGTCAGGCGCATGGATAGTCGCACATTAGCAATTGGGGATACTGTTCGGGTCATGACTGTCGCAAAGTCCAGTGTTCAGAGCGGTCTGGTGTTCTCTAAGGAGGCCCGGCCCGAGACGTTGCTGCGAGACACTGACCCCTACTACAGGACGCCTCTAGGAGCCGCCTTCGCGGGTGATTCCCGCGAGCTACTTGCAAAGCTCCCCGACTCGTCTGTGAATCTTGTTTTCACGTCGCCACCGTATGCGTTGCATTTCAAGAAAGAGTACGGAAATGTGGCCAAGGCGGAGTACGTGGAGTGGTTCCTGCAGTTTGCCAAAGAGATAAAGCGAATCCTTACCGACGATGGCAGCTTTGTACTCAATGTCGGGGGTAGCTACAACGCTGGGACGCCTACTCGCTCCCTCTATCATTTCAAGCTTCTAATAGCTCTTGTCGAAGAGTTGGGTTTTCATCTGGCGCAGGAATGCTTTTGGTACAACCCGGCGAAAATGCCAGTTCCAGCCGAGTGGGTCACGGTAAGGCGAATACGGATCAAAGACTCCGTCGAATACGTATGGTGGTTTTCAAAAACGCCTTGGCCCAAGGCCAACAATCGAAATGTCCTTCGACCCTACAGCAAAGATATGCTGCGATTGAATCAACGTGGTGTGCGGGAGACTGTGCGGCCCTCCGGACACCACATCAATTCATCGTTCATCAAAATTGATTCGGGTGGTGCCATACCCGGAAACGTGGTTGAAGAAGCTCACGCCGAAAGCATGCTCAAGTTTGGAAACAACGCTTCCAACGACCAATTCACGAAGCGCTGCAAAGAGTTGGGAATAAAGATGCACCCGGCGCGTTTCCCCACTAGCCTGCCGGAATTTTTCATCAAGCTTCTGACGGACGAGGACGACCTAGTGGTGGACCCCTTTGCGGGCTCCAATACGGCTGGCGTTGTATCCGAGCAGCTCGCACGACGCTGGATCGCTATGGACATGAGCGCTGAGTATCTCGAGGCGAGCAAAGTTAGGTTTATGGAAGTATCGGCCTAAGCAGACTCAGGAACCCGCGGACGGCGGGACCGTCCACAGCAGCCAGAACGTGAGCAGCGCGAGCGGCAGGATGATGGCGAAGAAGACCCGCTGCCGGCCACGGGCTTGCCCGGCGGCGCGGCGCCTGAGAACTTGTCTCATCGCGCGCATCATTGCCGATTGAAGCAGTGCGCCGGGATTTGATTCAGATCAGTCCGGGCGCGGCCACGCTGCCGGAGTATCTTAAGGGCATGTTCGAGTCGGCGAATCTCAAGCACCACGTTGACAAGGCGGTTTACCGGCGCGAGGCGGGGA
>CAZYAH010000354.1:0-2558 GCA_964645595.1 uncultured Alicyclobacillaceae bacterium
CGGTTTCACTCTCCTTAAGACAGCAGCTGCGAGTACCCTTCCAGATATGCCTGCAACATCTTCTCTGGTGTGTACTCCGGCAATACTTGGTGAAAGAAATTGTCAGCGAGGCGCTGGGCCAATGCGGAATCCGCAAGAATTTTGTCCAGGATCAAGGCCAGTGCCTTGTCGTCGCCCACCGGGAAACAGTACCCCGTTCGCCCATCTGTGAGCAGCCGCGTAATTCCGGGGATCCTGGTTCCGACATTCGGCACTTTCAGTAAACCAGCTTCAAGCAGGCTGAATGGCGTCCCCTCGCTCTTGGAGGCCAGCACGTGGATGTCGAGCGCTGCGTAAAACTCGCGGATCGCCTCAATATATCCGAGAAAGTGCACGCGATGTCGCAATTTCAACTCCTGTGCCAGCTTCTCCAGTCGACCTCGCTCCTCCCCGTCTCCGGCTATCACAAGGTGCGCGCCGCCATCCATGTGCCCTACCGCTCGGATGATGGTCGGAATATCCTTGACTGGGTCCAGTCGCGCGGCAATCCCACACAGTTTGGCGTCCAACGGCAACCCCAGCTCGCTGCGCAACTTTCTTCGGTAATAATCCTTCGTGTGTTCCAGTGGATCCATCACAATTCCGTTTGGCACGTAAAACACAGGCAGGTTAGAAAACCATTTTCCGAATTCCGGATGCACCACGAACAAGCCGTCGGCGCGCGACAAACACCCGCGATTCAAGCGTGTAAATACGAGGGTCTTCAGTCGACTTGACAGGAAGTCCTGGTACAGGTTGCTGTGTATGGTGGATACCCACAGGCCTTTTGCGCCAACGGATGCAAGAAATGCAAGCACGTTTAGACGCGGCCCGTGCGCATGCAGAATCTTGGGGACAGTCTGCTGTCTCATAGCCGCACGAATCGCGCGAATGGCAGAAAGCGGCTGCTCTGGGAAGTCGATTGTGTCGACTCCCAAGGCAACCAACTCATCGTGCAGCGGTCCACTGCCGACGAGACCAAACTGGAACTGGCTGTCCCTTCCCGCCGCCTTGACCGCTTTGGCCATTACCTTGAGGTGCGATGCGGCACCTCCTCGTTCATTGCCGGCTGCGAGTACGAGTACCTTGTATTCCATCAGGACGGGCGATTCCCTTGCATGGTGTGCTCTTGAACGTATTGAGCCATGTCCGATTCGTCAAACTGTATGCTCTCGCGGTGCAGTAGTAAAAAGTCGAGCGACGCACCCACCTGCTCCGCGGCGAACTCGAGAATGTGGTGTCGGCGCAATGTCGGTTCCGGCCAAAAATCTCCGAAATATTTGTCCAACTGCTTTAACTGGTCCATGTTCAAACCAGGGATCATCTGTGCGAACGCCTCAAGTGGCAACTCCAAAATATCGTAATTCTTACCTTCGTATTCGATATTGAGACCGAGCCGCATGAGGTCACTTCCTCTCCAAGGTACTGCTCTGTTCGTTTTCCAGTATAGCGAATGGCTTGGCCGCAAACAAACCAGTGTGAACAGTGTGCGACAATTTGCACAAAACGCCCGAAAACGGCCCATACGCCAGGTGTCTGCGCTTTTCCTTTCCATAATGTGTGGCTAAAATGTTAGTAAGTCCATATTTCAACTGCCAATTCATTGACGGGGGAATGAAGTGGATGAACTCACTGAAGACATGGCTTCTCATGGGCGTGTTGACGGTCCTGCTCGTCTTGTTCGGACGGCTCGTCGGCGGCTACCACGGGATGCTCATCTTTCTGGCCATCTCCATCGCGATGAACTTTTTCTCGTACTGGGCAAGTGGAAGCATTGCCATCGCGATGACTGGCTCCAGGCCGGTCTCCGAAACGGAGTTGCCCGAAGTGTACGCCATGGTACGCAGGTTGACCGAACGCGCGGGATTGCCCATGCCTGAAATATACTTGACGCCATCCCCGCAGCCGAATGCGTTTGCTACGGGACGAAATCCGCGCCACGCGAAAGTGGCGGTGACCGAGGGTATTCTCCGCGCCATGTCGTCTCGGGAACTGGAAGGTGTCTTGGCGCACGAAATTGCGCACATCAAAAATCGCGACATCCTGATCAGTTCGATGGCTGCGATGTTGGCCGGCGTCATCACTTCCATCGCGAACATGTTGCAGTGGGCCTTCATGTTTGGGTACGGGCGAGACGACGAAAACAGAGGCAACGTCGTCGCCGAACTGGTGATGGTCATTCTGGCTCCGATTGCGGCGACGCTGATCCAGCTGGCCATCTCGCGGACGCGAGAGTTCAAGGCCGACGCAGTGGGAGCGCAATTGGTCGGTGACCCAAACCCGCTCGCTGACGCGCTGGAACGCCTTGAAGCGTATGCGCATCACATCCCTGGAGGGTTCAACCCGGCCACGTCGCATCTGTTTATCGTCAACCCCTTCCGCGGCGAATCGTTGCTTCAGTTGTTCAGCACGCACCCGTCGACCGCCGAACGAGTTCGCCGACTGCGCAACATGCGCATCCTCGGTTAAGCGCAACGTAATGCGTGAATCGCCGTCGAAGCAGACCAGGCTGTCCTTCTTGGACAGCCTGGTTTTTATTC
>CAZYAH010000355.1:0-2543 GCA_964645595.1 uncultured Alicyclobacillaceae bacterium
GCACCACCAGTACATCGTCATCCTGGCAAAGTGATCCGAGAAAACGAAATCTATCGCGGCGACGCGATGGTCCTCCTAAGAGAACTCCCGGATGAATCGGTCGATCTGATTATTGCCGATCCCCCTTATAGTCTCGACAAAGATCGCGAGTTTGGGGAAGGAGCCTTCTTCGCTACCCGCGACGAATGGCTGGCTTGGTGCAAACGCTGGTTAACCGAGGCCAAGCGGATCCTCAAGCCAACTGGCAATCTATTTGTCTACGCCATTCATCACCATGCCGGCTTCCTGCAAACGTACATGTACGAGCTAGGGCTGGAATATCGGCGGCAGATCATTTGGTATTACGAGAATGGTTGGTCCAAATACCGACACAGCCCAGCCTGCCATTACGAGCCAATACTGTGGTTTGCGCACCGGCAGGATTCGACGTTTCACACTATCCGCGAGCCTTACAAGAGCGAAGAACGGCTTCGCCATACGATTACAAAGAACGGAAAAGTATGGAAGCCGCACCCGGAGGGCCGCCAAGCCGGTGATGTTTGGAAGTTTCCGACGCTCGCCGGTCGCCGCTTTGCCGAGGAACGGACCGAGCATCCGACGCAGAAGCCCTTGTCCCTCTCTCGTCGCATCGTCGAGCATTTTTCCAACCCAGCAGATTTGGTACTCGTTCCCTTCGTAGGGTCTGGGTCAGAGTGCGTGGCGGCGCTTCAGGCTGGCAGAAGATTCATCGGCGCCGAAATCAATCCGGCCTACGTCGAAATCGCGCGCGAACGGATCGCTATGGTTTCAACGAATCTCTTCCAGGAAGCGGCCGAGCACGCGAGCAGCTGACGCATTACCGCCGTATCGCCCGTCCTGTACGACCCATAAAGTAGAAATGCCTGCGGCGTCGAACCAGTCTTGATGCGCCTGCGTAATTGGCCTTTCAAAGCACGCCACTTTGTGTATCTCGGCTTCGCCGGCGACGGGAGCAGTAACGAATGCCTCGTAATAGAGCAGCTGCGCGAGCGCTTCCTGAACCCGGTCACGCTCGTCGGCAGCACTTCCGTCAAGCGTCTTGACCTCGACCAAAATTCCGATGCGCTCAATCAATGCCAGTACGTCAAAGGGGTCCTCATACAGCCGCGCCCCGGCCTGGCGCATACGTCCCGCTAACGCTCGAACGATCAAGTTATGGCGCCGCAATCGATCAAGGCGCAGTCTGACAGCTTCGCGTGCCGCTGCAGGGTCAAGATTCAGAGGAATTTCGACTTCATCAAATGTTTCCGCTGTGCCTGCTCGACCAATCGTGTCAGGCGTGACCTCTCGCGACGCGCGTGGCGCACGCGGGCCAGGTCGTGCTGCATATCGGGGGGCTCGTGGTTCAGCCGCGAGGAGTTCCCGCGCTGGAGCGTCGGTATGGCCAGGCGCTTCCGTCAATACGAACGACTGCCCCCTGCGGATGACATCACTAAGTTGTTCCGCGAACTTTGGCAAAACCTTCTTAGCGTTGTCCCAATTGGAATTCGACACACCGATCTGCCGGCAAATGACATCTTCCTCAAGGTCGGCAAGCCTAACTATGCGCTCAAGCTCAGCTGGTGAGTCGTCGCGTGCCTCTAAAGCAAGGGCGCATTTGGCGCGAGTAATGCCAGGCTTACGCGCGACTAGGCGCAGCAACACTTGATACGGATGCGATCTTTGTCCGTTGGCGTCCGCGTGCGTCATGTTGCGGATAACTCGCCGCCAAAAATTAATTTGCTCGGCATCCATCGCTTGGCCAGCGTACGTGGCCGCTTGTCTACCCGTATTCAGTATCTGCACTCGCCCGCCAGAGTCGTCGATAAATCCGAAAAGGCGAAACAATTCCCGCAGGCCGCGAGCGGTCGTACGGAAGCTCTGGTTGCTTGGTTCTTTCCTCAGTTGCTCCCGGATGTATTGTTCGACCGGCATAGGCCTATGACCTGTACCGGCGACTCCGGCCCGCACCAAGGCGGGTCCATATACGCCGTCGTCTCGAGCGTTCTCGTCCCGATCGACAAGCTCTACCAGAGCACGTATCGCCGTAGCGATCTTGCCGAGGTCTGCAACTTGATTTGGGAATCCCTTCATTGCGTGGAGTATTGGGCTCTTACCGGTGTACGCTTAATCCGCCAGTGAATGAGCACTGCAATCACGTCCTCCCCCTCCTGTAGCCCCTGTCGCCGATAATTCGGCCGGGTCGGAGTTTAGGCTCGCGACCCCCCTGTGTCCAAGAATGTGTCCATCCCAAACATCCGCTAAGCCTGGCTCCACGCTAGATCAGTTGCTTAGCGGCGCTCGTTAGGTTCTGCATCCAAATGAAGGCGGCGCGCGAACCCTGCGAGCGCGTGCCAATCATTGGCTATCGTTTTGGTAATTAAGGGAAATCTGCACTCGCCGCCCGAGCCTCGCGGGCACCCACGCGGCACGGTAAAATCCGCCCTCTTCCAGGAGCACGATTGATGAACGAGCGCCGTTCGCCCGAAGCCGATTTATCCGCGGCGCCAGACTGGGTCCGCCACCGGAAGCTGCGCGATTGGGTC
>CAZYAH010000356.1:0-2542 GCA_964645595.1 uncultured Alicyclobacillaceae bacterium
ATGTGCACGTCGAAGACGGGGGTGAATTTTATCTCGGTTGCAGCGCCTTGCGGGTATATCACACAGTGGCGAACTATTACGGGATTGACGTCGCCGAGATGCGGAAGCACTACATCACCGCAACCCGGCACAGTCAATCGGTTCCGCTGCCCATCGTCCGCCGCAACTCGATGCTCATACCATATAAGGCAAGGTCGCCGGAGTGCCGCAACGACGGCGCAACGGGGTACATAGCGGACAAGTTCATCGAGCGGGTGGAAAAGGTCGCGCGCGCCGACCAGGACGCGCCCGGCATCCGAATCCGCCTCACCACGGGTCTGGAAGTCCTCGCCCCAATGACCGTTGAGTCGTTCTTGGAGCGAAGACAGCGCGCCAACTACTTCCGGTACTACCTCGCGACCAACGAGATGATCTAGCCAACGGTTGTCGACGAGACTGCGCCATTTCGGCGATGCGCTCCAATGTTGCGTCTTGACTAGGCGTCCTAGGCGTCTTGCGGCGATTCACCTCGCCAGACGTCTGTGACAAAACCTCCGTCTGGTCGGATGCCCACGTACACTGCATCCGATGTCTGACACTCTGCCTGGCCGTTCGACCAGTTGGAGACCTCTTCAAGGAACTCCTTCACCTCAGCCTCTTCTACCCACACCTGAAACGACACGACATCGGTAAAGTCCTTGTTCAGCATGCTCATTCCGCGCGCGTTGAGCTCGTACTCAAACTTGCCGTAGTGAGCGTAACCGCACCGGACGGTGACCAGCACCATGCGCTGACACCGGAGGAGCGGGGTGTGCTCGATGACATCCACCGTCGATTCGGTGTACGCGCGTACCAGGCCGTTCGCGCCGAGCAGTGTCCCGCCGAAGTAGCGGGTGACCACCACCAGCACGTTGTGGAGCGGTTTCTTGCGCAGTACTTCGAGAATCGGCCGGCCCGCCGTGCCGCTCGGCTCCCCGTCGTCAGAGAAGCGCTCAACCGGCACACTAAGGCCCACCCGGTACGCGTAGCAGTTGTGCGTCGCCGTCTTGTGGACGGTCCGGATTTCCTCCAGCCAGGCTTCTGCCTCCGCCACCGACTGAATCGGCACAACGTGCCCAATAAACCGGGACTTCTTTATCACAATCTCCGTCTGGTTCGCCTCCTGCGGCGTCAGAAAGGATATCGGTTCCCCAGACATGGAAAGCACCTCTTTCGTAGAGTGGACGATGCCTTTTGCGAACGATACTTTACAAGTATAACGTGTGAATCTCCTCCGAGACAGGATTCCGGGTAGATGAAAGCGGGGCTACCCCCGTTACCGCTGGAGGTAGCCCCGCCCTAATGGCAACAATGTTCCATGAGGAGGCGTTCCTAGCCCCCTCATGCTCTTCGTCAAAAGCTTCTCATGGCGCCGAGTGCCCAATCGAAGATTCCGCCTGTGCGCTCACAACGCTTTGACCACTCTTGTTTTTACTCGTTCCAACCACTCGGTTGAACAGCTCCGCAAACTGCCTCGTTTGCTCAACCCGGCTGTACTTCAAGATCTCACTGCGGTTGGGTGTGAACGGCACGCCCCGCTTGTGCGAGATGACGAGGCCAACAATGGCGTCGGCAATCGCCTGCAGGTTGTGCGGGTTGACCACCACGCCAGCTTCCGCCGCGCGGAGGATGTCCGCTGCCTCGCCGTCCTGCAGCAGGCCGAGGACCGGGCGTTCTGCGAACAAGTACTCGTATAGTTTTCCCGGAACGTATTGGCTGGCGCTCGGACTGTCGTCGCCGATGAGGAGCAGGGCGCCCGCAGATTGCATCCGCTCGATGACTTCCTTGCGCGGCATGTACCCGTGGACGGTGACGACGTCGGATAAGCCGAGCTGTCGAACGAGGTCCGCGTGGGTTGTTTGTCCGGGGTAGTCGAACACGCCCGCGAACTCCACCTTGATGTCCTCGCGCCGGATGCGTTGGCTGCGCAAGACGAGGTGAAGGGCCTGCAAGAAGCGGGCCGGAGAGCGCCTTGGGTAGAGAATGCCTGCGTAAAAGAATGTGAACGGCATGTTGACGGACCGCGACGGATTGGCTGGGAAGTCGGACGGATCCACCCCGTTGCGGATGACTTCCACTTTATCGGCAGCGAACGGATATCGCTGGACAAACATCTTGGCGAACAAATCGGTAACTGTCACCACTCGGCTCGCGGCGCGGAAGACGCGTCGTTCAAGCCAGCGCTCCAGCTTGTCCCTGAGGCCCGTGTGCGAGTAGTGGAGATTGCCGACCCAAGGGTCCCGGAAGTCTGCAATCCACTCCACGCCCGTCCACCGCCGAATCAGCCAGCCGGCGAGGTGCGTGCTGTGTGGACCGGAGGTCGTGTAGACGCACTGGATCTGATGTTTCCGCACCAGCTTCGCGCCAACCCACGCTGCCTTGATGGCCCAGTAGACGCTCTCGTCAGGGATGAACAGCGCCTGCTTCGCTGCTTTCAGCCACTGCTTCAGGAGCGATGGCCGATTCCGTGTAGCCGCTGCGGCAAATCCACTGGAACCAACAACCTTTGCCGATGGGCTGGAAC
>CAZYAH010000357.1:0-2534 GCA_964645595.1 uncultured Alicyclobacillaceae bacterium
CGAGTGCTAACACCAACACATATATTAACGAATGTGCCAAGTCGTTTGCAAGAGAGTTTGCAATAAAAAATGCGGTTCACATTTGCGGTTCCGCGACGGTCCGTGCCCTCGTCCGCTTCCGATAGGCCACCACCGAGAGCAGGATGCTCACCTCGTACAACAGGATCATGGGAACCACGACGCTGAGGTGAGAGATCATCTCCGGCGGACTGATGAGCACGCCGAGGATGACAATGACCAGATATGCGAGGCGCCGGATCCGGCGCAGAAAACTCGGCGTAATTACGCCGATGCGCGTGAGGAAAATGACGACAATCGGCAGCTCAAAAATGAAACCGAACGGCAGACAGACCCCTGTGAGGAAACCAAAATAAGATCCCGCTCGCAGCATCACCGCAAAGTTCTGCGACGCGAGGTGCAACAGGAAGTGTAGAATCATCGGGAAGATAATGAACCAGGCAAAACAGACGCCCAGGATAAACATGACGAACATGATGGGTAGCAAGCGCAGCGTGTATCGTTTCTCCATTGGAGTCAGGCCTGGCTCTACAAAGCGCCACAGTTGGTAGAGGGCAAATGGGAGCGTAATCCCCACGCTGACAATCCCGGCAATCGCGAAGTAGACCGTGATCACTTCTCCAGGCGAAATCACCATCAACTTTTGACCTTCGCGGGTCAGCGGGGAAACCAGGTAGTCGTAAATATTTGCGACAAACACTAGACTTGCAACGAGCACCACCAGGAAGAACACGCCCACGTAAATGATGCGTCGACGCAAGTCTGCCAGGTGCTCGACAAACGACATCTTGGATTGCGCCATAGCCAGCCTCCAAGCGATGGAACCGCTCTACGAATTGGTACGGCCAGAATCCGTTCTGTTCTCCGCCCGCTCTGCCTTCGCCTCAGTCTTCAGTTCAATCGGCTGGACCGACGCGGCTGTTCCACTGTGCGATCCGCTGGTCCCCCCGTTGCCGCGCGCATCGCCCTCATCCATGATGCCGCGCGTGGCGTCCTTGAACTCCTTGAGCGACCTGCCGAACGCCTTGCCGATTTCCGGTAGCTTGCTGGGGCCGAAGAACAACAGCAGCACAATCAGGATCAAAATCAGACCGGATATCCCAATATTCTGCAATCCCACGTTGGTTCACCTCCACAGCTCGTCACACAACCGCTCGATGTCGTCCTCATCATACACTGGCCACTTGCCCTCGGCAAGCTGGCGCACGGAAGGCGCACAGACAACCGCCACAAGGTTGGACAACGGTTCGCGTTCCAGCCACTTGATGTCCGACTTGCGATGAACTGGCACCAGCTTCGGCAACTCGCTCCGCTTGTAGCCCTCCACCAGGATGAAGTCCAGCGGCGTGCCCTGTAATTCGGCGAGCAGCGCAAACCGCCGACAGAGTTGAGTGACGTCGTCCGCGTGCGGGTCGTGCACCGAGCAGAGCAACGTCTGCCCCCCGCCGGCCACCATGGTGAACAATGCGCCTGCCTCTCTGTAGCGTACGGTGTCGCTCCCCGGCTTCTCCCAGTCCGTTGCCGTGCGCCCATCCGCGTGGCCGTCGTGCTTCAGGACGGCCACGCGAAGTCCTCGCTCCACGAAGCAAGCGCACAAGCGCGAGATGAGCGTGGTCTTGCCGGCGTTCTGCGGTCCCACCACAGAGAGGAGGCGCGGCATCGCAGTGACCTCCGGGAGGTCTTTACGCATGCAGCCAGCCGCCTACGCCGAGACGTGCGATGTCGTCGCGCGAAACCTTGATCCCGGCGAGGGCGCGCGGCAGGAGAACGTCGAAGGAGGTGACCGGATCGTAAATAACTGCGCCAGGCAGGCCGAAGATGACCGAGTCTCCGCGGTACGCGAGCATCAGCATCGATCCGGGCTGCATCGGCGTCCCGTACGTCACGACCTCTTGCGCCGCTTGGCGGATGGCCCCCGGCGACCGGTCATCCGGGTCCACCGACATGCCCCCTGTCACCAGGACGAGCCGGATGCCTTCGTCGAGCGCCTTCCGAATTTCTGCGGTGATTTGCTCCGCTTCGTCTCCGGGGAACACTTGCCGCACTACCGTTACACCGTACTTCGCCAGTTTCTCGCGTAGAACCGGCCCCGCCTTGTCCTGGATGCGGCCAGTCTGAATCTCGCTACCCGTCGTGACGAGCACAGCGCGGTCGATAACGTAGGGGGCAACCTGAATGACGGGCTGGCCTGCCGCAATCTTCGCCACCCTCTCCACCTTTTCGCGCTCAATGACGAGCGGAATCGGCCGGATGCCAGCGACCGACATGCCCTCATCAACATGGGTCCAGGGCCGGCGCGTGGTAAACGAAATACCCTCAATGCGGTTGATCTCAAAAGCGCGTTCCTCGTCAATCACCAAGGCGCCAGGGTGCGCCGCCTTGAGCACGACTTTCCCTTCGTGGACTTCCGAAAAGGACAGTCCAGGTCCAGCCACGGCCCGCGACATCGCGACGGCGGCGTCGTTTTCGTGCATTTCGCCTTCCCCGAGCTCCAGCACGTAGATATACCGCTTGCC
>CAZYAH010000358.1:0-2533 GCA_964645595.1 uncultured Alicyclobacillaceae bacterium
CGGCCGTTAAGCGTGAACCGGATCGTCCGCCGCGGTTCCTGTGTCATCAGTGGTCCTAACTGCTTCGCCCGGTCCGCCTGAAGGCGGACACTACGTACGCGGCGGGTCCGCTTCGCGGAACCCGCCCTACGTACGACCTTCCATTGTCGTACGTAGTGTCCGGCTTTAGCGGTATCAATATAGCAGACGTGGGAAAACTGTTATATTGCCCCAACTGGGGCGGCCATGACACCGAGGCAATTACTGCTTTGGCTGTGGGCTGCCGGGGCGGTCACTTTGGTGCTTAGGGCGTTTCGAGAGAAATGGATTCCCGGGGATTGGCGTCACCAGTTAAGCAACACGGTGATCGGGTGGACTGCCGTGCTCATTCTTGGCGCTATTGGCGCTGGCATATATGGGATTTTCTTTTACAAAGACGAACCCTCGAAATCCAGTAACGACACGAAGCCTCCGGTGGTCGGCAGTGCGTTACCGGCAGTGACTATTCCATTAAACTCCACACCGGAAACGTCTATAGAGCCACGGCCTAGTGACGCGAAGCGCGAACCGGCCGCGCCCCCGCCGTCGGCTAAAGCGCGGCCTAAGCCTGACACGGCGACAGCGGCAGAGGAGACACTTGTTCTAGCCCTGAACTGCCAAATGGGTCCGATGCCAAGGCGGATTCCACCGGAGCCGGAAGGCTTATGGGGGGTTAGCTTGTTTAATGTTCAATTCAGCCCACTTGCGAGGTACTTCACGCTCGACGCTGCTGGTGGCGAAGCGGATATGGGCCAAGGCAAGTTTGCGATGTCGGCTCGCTGTGAACTGTCGAATTTTGGCGACCAGGTTTTGCGAGAGACAGTTCTCTTTCTGAAAACATCCTACTTATCGTTAGTGAAGGACGGTGCGTCGACTCGATCCGGTCCGGTTGTCTCGCAGTTCCGCTATCCAATTCACATTCCAAGCGTGTTACCTGCGCAGTCTGGGCGGTTCGTGTTCTATATCTGGAATATGGCCGAGTTTTTTGCCGATGTTGGGGTTGAATCTGTTGCGCAAACGAAGAGCCTTGCCGAAGACAGCGACAAGAGAGCAAGCGTTGTCATGACTGGCGCGAAGTCCCTGAGCTTTAATGCGAGAGAGCCAAAATAAATGGCCAGACCGTCCAAGGAATACCAAGCGTTTCGCGATCTCACGGTTCGGCTGCTCAAGGTTCCCAAAGCCGTAGTTGAACAGCGGATCGCGGCGTACGAGGCTGAGCGCGAGAAGCTTCCGCGTTCGTCTCGGCCCGGTCGAAATCCGAAGCCCGCACGCGCCCGCGAGGCAGGATAGGACGGCGGGTCAGTAAGTGCCCGCGTCGTCTGCTGCAATCAACTGCTCGTAGGTGAGACGACGCCCGACGATACCAAGGATGACTAATACAAAGCGTTCGGCGTCAGTCATCACGCGGTTGTTGAAACGAAACGCTTGCTCATCGAGGTAGCGAAACAGATGGAACGGTTCGACGGCGACGTAGGTGCCCTTCAAGGCTCGCTTGAGCAACGACCAGAAGTTTTCGAGGCCGTTGGTGTGGACCTGTCCATCGACGTAGAACTCGGCGTGGTCAATCACCTGATGCAGATAGCCCCGCTCGCCCATCCGGTCGTAGGACTTGAGCGCGTCGGTGTAGACGGATGCACCCATTTCGACGTTCGCAGTGATGGTCGATTCCAGTTGATGGCGTTTACGGTTACTGACGACTTCCGTGCGGACGCGGCTCCGGCCTTCACCGTGCCGCTCCAACAGGCCCATGACGGCAACCTTGCCGATCATGGACTTACTCTGCGAGATGCCGAGGCGTTCCCGCTTGCTCTTGTGCATGTTCCTAGCCTTGCCACCGATGAACGTCTCATCGACTTCCACGTCGCCGCCAAGCTTCCCGCCCGTATCACTCTGCATGGCGAGGCGAATCCTCTGCAGCATGAACCACGCGGTTTTTTGGGTGACGCCGAGCGCCCGCGCAATCTCGTGACTGCTGATGCCGTTCTTCGCGTTGGCAATCAGCCAGACACACGGCAACCACTTATCGAGGCCCAACGGGGAATCCTCGAAGATGGTTCCGGTCTTCAGGGTGAAGGTGCGCCTCTGGTGCTTCGTCTTGCACTCCCAGCGGTTGCGGCCGGAGTCGAAGTAAACACTACCGCTGCCACAGGTCGGGCAGACGATGCCATCTGGCCATCGCTGAGCGATCAGAAACTCACGGCAGTTGTCGGCGTTGGCGAAGTGCTTAACAGCGTCGAGCAACGTAGTAGGCATGCCCATAATTACGGAGTATGCCACAGGGTGGTTCCCACGTCAACTATATTATTACCGCTTTAGCCGGACCGACCGAACATGAACACGAACGGAGAATAGAGAACGCAGAAGCGTGAACGACTTCATCTTGTTACTCGTTCTCCAACGGGCGGCCCTCCGCCTCGCGAATGGCCCGCAGCACGCGCTCGGGGGTCAGCGGCAGATCCTTGACCACGATCCCCACCGCGTCGTACAGGGCATTGGCGATGGCCGGCGAGGGGCT
>CAZYAH010000359.1:0-2533 GCA_964645595.1 uncultured Alicyclobacillaceae bacterium
GGCTGCCGAGATCCGAGACGGTCTTCGCTGCGACCAGGCGGTTGTGAATGCTCCCCGAGGACGATACCGCGGCAATGCGACACCCTGCCGCAAACACTTTGCTGAAGCCCTTGACGTAAATCACATGACCGGAATTGTCCAAGGATCGGATGGGCGGGGGAGGCGGCCCCATAAAGGAACAATCGGAAAACGAGTCGTCCTCGAGAATCAGGCAGTGGCAGCTTTCGGCCAGATCCAGCAGTTGCCGGCGCCGTCTGGCACTCATGACAATCCCGGTGGGATTGTGAAAGGTCGGCATGGTGTAGATCAGCTTCGGAGGTGCCTGGTCACACTGTTTGGTGAGCAAATCGAGGCGCATTCCCTCGCTGTCCAGCGGAATGGAAACAATGGTAGCGCCGCAAGAGCGGAAGACGTCGAGGGCTCCCGGGTAGGTTGGAGCTTCTACCACGACGACATCTCCCGGCCCGATGAATGCTCGCGCGACAACATCGATGGCCTGCTGCACCCCGTTGACAATGAGGATCTCTTCCGGCTGGGCCGACAGACCACATTCCCGCAGGTACAACGCTACGTCCCTGCGCAGGGATTCCAGCCCGTCGACCGGTCCGTATTCCGACAGTGCGCGCAGCGCCTCCTGTACCACTTGACCGACGTTTGGCGGCAACCAAGTGGACGCCAGATCCGGGTGCAAGGACGCCATCGAGAGTTTGTACGGCACGTCAGCGGTGGTTGTCCCGCCGTGGATCCCCAACACAGCGGCCCGGGGCAGGTAGTCGGTGACAGCAAGCTGCCAGTCGAACGCCTGCGCGCCGACGGCGCCACGTCCCTCTTGCACAGGCTTCGAAGTTGCGTTGACAAACGTCCCCTTGCCGTGAATCCTCTTGACGAGACCTTGCTGTTCCAGCAACCGATACGCCTGAACCACCGTCACCAGGCTGACGTCGAGCATTTCCGACAGCTCACGGACCGACGGAAGGCGGCTCCCGTCCTCCAGTATCCCGGTCCGTATCCGATCCGCAAACTCCCTGCAAATTTGCTCCGACAGCGGCACACTGCTCTGCCGTTGAATGTGGAACATGCCTGCAGCCTCCAAGTGTTATAATCCGTGCTTTACTGTTATGGAAGTGATCATAGATGATGCCTGCGAGAACGTCAAATTTCTCCAGGCGGTGATGAGCATGGTTGGGGCTTATATCCTGATGTGCCTGATCTACGGCACCACGTTTCTGGCGATTCGCGCGGGCGACGAAGCGGGGATGCCGCCGTTTTTATTCGCAGCCCTTCGCTTCGCGGCGGCCGGGTTGATGACAGTCGGATTTGTCTGGTTTCGGAACAAGACTTCAATGCCGCGGGGCGGGAACACTTACTGGGATTTGGCTGTCGTCGGTTTCTTCAACACAACGGCGGTTTTCGCCATCGTTTACTACGTGGAACAGTACGTCCCGTCTGGGTACGCCGCGCTGATGGCCGCGACCATGCCCTTCCTGGTGGTTGTCATTGAGCGAATTGCGTACAAACAGACTATAACACTACTTCAATTGGTAGGGCTGTTGTCCGGGTTCGCCGGGGTACTGGCCATTGCCTGGCCCGGAATTCGCGACGGGGTTCCACATTGGCTGACCTGCACTGTTGTCTTGCTCGTCGCCGAAATCATGGCTGCCATCGGGGCCGTAAAGTCGCGCAAAATTCTCGGCCAGGGCACGTCGCCGTTTGTGGTAAACGGGTTCCAGGTCCTGTTTGGCAGCGGCGGGCTGTTTGTCCTCGCCCTCTTCACAGGGGACTACGCGTTCCCGCGCTTGCACTCGCTGACGGCGGGCCTTGCTGCACTGCTGTACCTCACGGTGTTTGGCTCCATGATTGCTTCCACACTGTACTTCTGGCTGGTGAAACGCACGGGTACGCTCCTCGCTTCCACCTGGACGTACGTCTCGCCGGTCATCGCCGTAGTCGTCGGGTACCTCTGGTATCGGGAGCCGGTGGATGTGCTCACCATTGTCGGCACCGTCCTCATCCTGAGTGGGGTGTTTACCCTGAACTTCCGCGGTTTTCGGGATGTCTATCGTACGCAGATTCACGCGACAGTCCGTGCGAAAAGCGCGCGGAATTGAACCGTCCGCGCTCTGTTGAAGACCCCATTCGCCGCCCGAACTCACTCCCATTTTGCCCCCTCCCTCAAAATTGGGTTCTTTGTACAAGGTATAGGCCTTTACGGCGCGCACCGGATTTACATACAACTACAACACGAAACGGTGAGGGAGGGATAATGATGGACGACTTCAAGAAGGAACTCCAGAAGCTTGACATCGATGAGTTCAAAGCTGGCGAAGTAACTCCTTCGGAGGACACAGGGTCAAGGGACACGGTTCTCACCCAATTCGGGTTCGGGGGCGGTTTTCGCTGCGCCCGTTGCTTCCGGTGCTTCAACTGCTTCCGTTGCTTCCGCTGCTCCAACTGTTTCCGTTGCGGCGGTGGCGGCTTCTGCGGCGGTGGCGGCTTCGGCGGCAACTGCTTCTAACGGGATACGCATTTCCGG